>JAJPHW010000107.1 GCA_021325035.1 Terriglobia bacterium | reverse complement strand
GCTTAGCGTCACAAGTATGCATAAAAGGGCGAACTTCTTCATGAACTTCTCCAGTCAATTTTAAAAATGAAAACGTAAGATGCGAGACACTTGCAAATTCTAATGGATTCTGTGAGTTAGCGAATGGTTGGAAGGAATCTACGGTTGGTATCGAGATGGGTACGCGGGGACAAAAAAATGCGAGGTCGGCAACGGTGACCCTAAATCTCCGCTCCCGACCTCGTCTCCCAGGTTCTGTGGTAGGTGAGACGAGTATGCGACGAGAGCAAAAAGCACGCAAGATTACTAGGGTCACTGTCCTTTAGTAACTAAGACCGAATCCTTATTTTCAATCACTTACGCCGCGAAACTACCAAACGTGGCACGAATTTTCGCGCACCATCGCCTGGCCTTTCTTGCAACCAAAAGCTTTCTGAAACTCCGGCATATTGGAAACCACGCCATTCACGCGATATTCGTTGGGCGAATGCGGGTTCGATTGCGCGAGAAGCCGCAGAAGTTCCGGCGTCATAGTTCCGCACCATGACTCGCCATATGCGATAAAAAACCTCTGCTGCGGCGTAAGGCCGTCAGTCTTTGCGTTCTTCTGATCGGGGGTAAGCGTCTTTTCAAATGCCATGTAAGCGATGCGGGTTCCGCCGTTGTCGGCGGTATTTTCGCCCAGCGTGAGCTTGCCGTTCAGCTTTAATCCGGGCAGCACTTCAAACGAAGAGTATTCATCGTCAATGCACTGTGCCCGCGCTTCGAATTTCTTGCCGTCTTCTTCCGTCCACCAGTCACGAAGATTGCCCTTCGCGTCGAACTTGCGGCCTTCATCATCGAAGCCGTGAGTCATTTCATGGCCAATGACCGCGCCAATTTCCCCATAGTTCACGGCATCATCCATCTGCTTTTCAAAGTAAGGCGGCTGCAAAATTCCAGCGGGAAAATTAATCGTATTCAACTGCGGATCGTAGTAAGCATTTACCGTTGGCGGCGTCATGCCCCACTCAGCGCGATCCACAGGCTTGCCGATTTTTTGCAATTGCCGGTTGAACTCGAACTCGCTGCTGCGGTAAGCATTGCCTGCCGCGTCTCCCCGCACGATCTGCAAGCTGGAGTAATCCCGCCACTGATTGGGATAGCCGATTTTATCTTCGATGCCGCGCAATTTCACGACCGCTTCTTTCTTGGTCTCCGCGCTCATCCAATCCAGATGCTGAATGTCTTCACTCATGGAATCGGTCAGCCCGTTGACCAACTTGATCATGCGCGCCTTCGCGTCAGGACCGAAAGCCAGTTCGACATAGGCCTGCCCAAGCGCTTCGCCCAAATCACGATCTACAGCACGCACGCAGCGCTTCCACTGGGGTTCCAATTCCTTCTGGCCTAAAAGTTGGCGGCCATAAAATTCAAATTCTTCATTAACAAATGAATCGCTTAATTGCTTCGCGGAGTTGTTGACCAGATTCCAACTCAGATAGACCTTCCAGTCATCGAGAGAGCGCGCGTTGATGAGGTGATCAACTCCTTTTAGGAAATCGGGGCTGGTCACAAGATAGTGTGCGGTGGTTGGAGGCGATAACGGCTTCAAGTACGCGTCCCAGGAAAATGAAGGCGTTAGAGCGCGCAGTTCGGCTTCACTCAATTTGTGATTCAGGTTTGCTGGGTCACGGCGCTTGACGATGTCCATGGAAGATTTCGCCAGCGCAGTTTCCATCTCCATGATGGTTTTTGCATGCGTGCTCGCCGTTGCCGTGTCGTCGCCCATCAATACGAAGACTTTCTGCGCATAATCTACATACTGCTTGCGGGTTTCGACCGATTTCTCGTCTTCTTTAAAGTAATAATCGCGATCGGGCAGGCCTAATCCACCTTGATCAACCGCGGCGACCACTTTGGTTGCATCATCCAAATCCTGGCTGGAAGCAAATCCAAACAAGGCCACGCGTGCACCGGAATCCGATGCTCCCGCCAACGAATAGATCTGCCGATGGATGCGCGACAACTCGGCGGCAATTTCATCTTTGCTTTGCATCGCCTTGATGCTGTCGAGTTCGGGTTTGATGGCGCTGATGCCCTTGGCATTCTTGGCTGGTTGATCCATGCAGGATTCGTAATAGTCACCGATCTTCTGCTGCACGGGAGAGCGGCTTGGATCATTCTTCGCCGCGGCTTCCAGAACCGCTTTCAATACGCTCTCATTCCAGAGTTGGAGTTTGCCATCCGGCCCCCAGAAGGCCTGATCGGAAGGGATCGGATTGGTGGCAATCCACTTCTTGCAGGTGTACTGATAGAAGTTCACGCAAGGATCAATGCTGTGATCAATCTGATCCAGATTGAAGTGGTCAATAGGAGGGAGTTTCGTTCCCTCTTGCGCATGAGCCAAAGAGAATCCCAGCAAAGCCACAGCTACTACAAGCTTTAGTGAATGCATATATATATGCCCCTCGCATGTGATTACACAATGCACGTCAGCATACACGAAAGTAAATCTGAACTTGTAATGAAGGGCAGCAAAAAACGGGACGGTTAGGTCCCGTTTTTCTGAAAAGATGCCTTAGCGCCTTACTTCGCGGTTACCAGAGAATGGGTAATCGCATGCACAGATAACGCGATGCGGTTTTGTACGCCGACTTTGCGCATCAGCTTGGCGACGTGCGCTTTCACTGTGCGCTCTTCAATCCCGAGGGCCGAGCCGATTTCTTTGTTGGAACGTCCAGCTACAAGCATTTCCAGAACTTCTTTTTCGCGGTCGGTGAAAGTCACGCGGCCATTGGGAAATACGCGGCCGGGTGACGAACTTACACGTTCAATAAACATGGAGAGAACTTTGCGAGGCGCCCACACTGAACCCTGATGCACAATGCGAATCGCCTGGACGAATTCAGCCGCGTCGGCAGCCTCATCCACATAACCTTTTGCTCCGGCAGCGATTGCCTTCAGAATGGTTTCTTCATCCATCCCAGAACCAGTCACGATGATCCGGAGATCAGGCCGGGTCGCCTTCATGCTGGCCATCAGATCGAACAGATTCTGTCCGTTGCGATTGCCCAGCAGAACGAGATCAATGCCTTGGAGCGCGGAGAGGTCCGCGAGCGAGGCCGCCATAAGTTCAAAGTCTGTTTCCGCGTCAAACAGGGCGCGAAAGCCAACAAAACGCAGTGGATCGCTCTCCACCACGGCAATGCGAATTTGCGGCTTTTTCGCCGGTGCAGCTTTCATTGCGGTTCCAGCCTTCATGGACATACTCCAGGTGATTTCCGTTAGGATAAAGGCTCAGGCGAGGGATGCAAAGAATAGTCACGCATTCGCAATTACGGGAGTAACATGAACTGTTCCGGTGCAAATGGCAGTGGAATCAATCATCTGAGGAGAACGCGATCCATGAAATTCGGCGTGAAATGGGCAGTTTTGGCGGTTTTGGCAATGATTTTTACGGCATGCGCGGCTGGCGCCCAAACGCCGGCCGACCAGACTCCCGCCAGCCCCGTAACCGCATCCGTACCAACTTACCAGCCGAAGTATCATGGCGACCCCGCCCGTAGCGACTCCGAGTTCGTGGCTTTGGCCTATATGCGGACTGTGCTCCGCGCTCAGCATACCTACAAGAAAAAGTATGAGAAGTTCGCGCCCACGCTGGCTGATTTGGTGCACTCCGGCTCATTCACCAAACGCATGACGCAAACCCAGCAGGGCGATTACACCGTAAAATTCCACACTCGCAAGAACGGAAAAGACGGCAAAGACGGATTCGAACTCACCATGACGCCCAAGCAGCTAGACGCCACCCATCGTTCGTTTTATGCCAATGAAGATGGAACCATTCACGCGGATGAGCAGCAAGCGGCAACGGAAGCTTCCCCCAAGGCGTGATCTTCACCCAAAACAAAAAACCCGCCATGCGGGGCGGGTTCCTTATGGAAGTGTGAGGAGAAAACAGTTGAAACGTGGTTACAAGTTAAAAGGGGTAATGCTTTTCGACAATACCGCGGATACTGTATTTCACTTCTAAGGTTCTCTGATGTCAGCTACGTTCCAGGCTTTACTTCCGTGGCCTTGCCGTCATTAAAAACAACTACCAACGGCTTTCCGCCATTTGCATAGTGAACCGTCTTGGTGGATGTCTCTTCGGCTGACTCCGGCATGCCCATGCCGACGGCAAACTCGGCCTGCAATTCGTTCATCCCCGGCCTGACTTCATGCTGATCCACAGCCGACCAAACATCCGGCGGCCAATGCTTATAGAGTTCGTGCGGATCTTGAATGAAAACAATGTTATCCGCATAAATTTGGTAGTCGCCATCCTGCTCCAGACCCACCGGAAACGCGAACGACTTGCCGTCTTTTTCAAATACAGCCATCACCTGCTTAGCGCCTGTTGGCGGCTTATCCGCAACCACCTTTGTGATCTGCAATTTCTCCAGCGGGAGCAACAAGCCGGCTTCGTGCGAGAAATTCACACGATGGGAGGCAACATCGTAGGGATAGTAAGTGTAGCGGTAGCCTTCTTTCACCCAGACTGGCTGGACCATCATGTGCTGCGCCGATTTCAAGTCATAAGCGTGAAGTCGTTTTGGCACAACGTAATAGTCGGCAGGCAGAGCGGCTTCTTGCTTGGGCGCGGGCGCTTTGTTCGCCTCACTCCGCTCATAGAGGATGTATCCCGTACGAATCGCCGCCACGGCTAAAAGTATCGCCAGACCAATTTGAATTTTCTTTCTCATTTTTACATTTTTCCTACGTGCCCATTCTTTCGCTTTTTTTGCGAAAGGGTGGGACTAAAACCATCCTACGCATCATCTCTCAACCAGTTCACGCTAAACCGGATTACGTTCACCAGATTGCGCTAAACTTGGATGCAGGAGAATTAAATGCCAGCACTCACCCAGGACGAAGTTCTTAGCGCGCTCAAGTCCTGCTACGACCCGGAAATCCCCGTCAACATCGTGGATTTAGGCTTAATTTACGACATCGCCATCGTGCCCGTCGAACCAGATCAACAGGATGTCACCGTAAACATGACCATGACTTCGCCCGGTTGCCCCGAGCACGTCAACATCAGCGCGCAAGTGAAAGCCCGTGTCGAGCAGATGCCCGGTGTACGCAATGCCACCGTGAATATCGTTTGGGAGCCGGCCTGGAGCCCCGAGCGCCTCAGCCCGGCCGCCCGTGAGCAGTTGGGCATCGAGCAATAATTCTAAATCGCCGGATAACTGTCTTAGACTTCTCCTTGCTCCTGCGGCATATTGTCGTAAGATTCACGCCGCGACTGCATGACAAGCCGGCCCATCTGCGCGGCCAGCTTGACCATGCTGCCGGCGCGCAGCGCGGACGGCAGTCCGCTGCGAACCTCGGCAAATGCCTCCGGATACTCCATCGCCAACGCCGTCAGGCCCGTTCCTGCCGCCAGGAACCCTGCCGTTTTCTTTCCCTTGAGAAACAGAACCGCGCTCGTTCCTGCTGCGCTTGCAAAAAGAATCCGTTTCCAGTGCTTCATCTCAAGCCCTCCCGATGTGTTCACTATAACCCGGACTTCATGTTTTATACTGCTACCGCGTCAGCGAAAAAACATTATGCACTCTCCACTTCGATTGACAGTAGCTTTTTTGTTTTTTGCCTCCTTCAGCTTCGGACAATCGAAACCTCGCGCCCGCGATCTCGGAGTTCCCTTTGACGGCACACCGGGCCCGTTCAATGCAATTACCGATGTGAAGGGCGTCGAAGTCGGCCACACTACGCTGATTTCCGGTGAAGGCAAACTCGTCGTCGGCAAAGGACCGGTCCGCACCGGAGTGACGGCGATCCATCCTCGTGGCAAGACATCGAACGACGCTGTTTTCGCCGGATGGTTCACCCTCAACGGGAATGGCGAGATGACCGGAACCACATGGCTCGAAGACTCCGGCTTTCTCGACGGGCCCGTGATGATCACCAACACGCATAGCGTGGGCGTGGTGCGCGACGCGGTCATCGCATGGAAAGTAAACCATGGCGGTCCTGACATGGAGGGATATTTCTGGTCGCTGCCCGTCGTCGCCGAAACCTGGGACGGCTGGCTCAACGACATCAACGGCTTCCATGTGAAACCCGAAGACGCCTGGCACGCTCTTGATACTGCCCACTCCGGCCCAGTGGAAGAAGGCAGCGTGGGCGGCGGGACCGGAATGGTCTGCAATGAATTCAAGGGAGGTATCGGCACTTCTTCGCGCGTGCTTAACACCAAAGATGGCGGCTACACCATTGGCGTGCTGGTGCAGTGCAACTACGGACGCCGCCCCGAACTTCGTGTTGCCGGCGTTCCTGTCGGCAAAGAGATTCCCGAGCATCCGGCGTATGGCGATGATGAAGCGGCCCTACAAGAAAAGCCGCTCACTTCACCGCCAAACAACAAAGACACCGGCTCCATCATCGTGGTTGTCGCCACCGACGCCCCGCTCATTCCGACGCAACTCAAGCGTGTCGCACGCCGCGTGTCTTTAGGATTAGGACGCGACGGCAGCTACTCCGGCGACGGCTCCGGCGACATTTTCATTGCCTTCTCCACCGCCAATCCCGGCGCGGCTTCGACCAAGGGACCGCACCAGCTCACCATGCTGCCCAACGATTCACTCGATCCTATTTTTCTCGCGACGGTGCAGGCGACGGAAGAGGCCGTGGTCAATGCCATGGTCGCCGCCGACACCATGACCGGCATTGATAACCACACCGTCATCGGACTACCGCATGACAAGCTAAGAGAAGTGCTAAAGAAGTACAACCGGCTGGAGAAGTAATTCACAGATAAAATGGGTGCCCCGTTCCTTGCGTCTTGTGCAAAGGGGCGGCTGTTGTCTCCGAGTAGTGAACAGTCAGGCACGACCGGCCAGAATTTCGCACTAGAATTAGCATAAGCAACGAGAACGCCTTGCCGCAACCATCTCTGACTCCCGCAGCCGTCGAGCCTACATCCGACGCATTGCTGCGTCCACGGATGCCCGAACTCGACACTCTCCGTGGCATCGCAGTGTTGTTAGTTCTGTTCTTTCATGGGTTCGGCTTTGAATTCGGGCTTTTGGGTTTGCACGGAATTCCTAAGCTCCTTGTCGCCGCAACTCTTCCGGGATGGGTGGGCGTCAATCTTTTCTTCGTTCTCTCGGGATTCCTCATCACCGGCATCCTCCTGGATACTAAGGCCCGACCCGACTATTTCAGGCGCTTCTACTACCGCCGGGCGCTGCGCATTCTTCCCATCTACTACGCTGTTCTCATTGCACTAGCGATGTTCTCCCGCACTGGCTTAATATCTCGCCCTGCGTCCTGGGGCTTTCTTGGCCTTAGCGCGATCTATCTCGCTAATGTGACAGAACTTTTTGGCGTCCCTATGCAATACGGCGTCTTGTGGACCTTGGCCATCGAGGAACATTTCTATCTGATCTGGCCCACAGCTGTCCGCGCGTTGTCTCGCAAAATGGTCGCAGTTGCAGCCCTAGCTATTTTCATTGGCTGTGCGCTGCTTCGTTATTACTACTGTTTAAAAGGCTACGATGCCGGCCAGGGCTACACCTGGCTCTACGCGGATGGCTTGGCGCTTGGGGCAATCTTGGCGGCGATTGCCAGAAGCTCGTGGGGCACGCGGAGGGCGATGAAAACAATCACTACCTTCCTGCTCGCGGGAAGTCTGGCTATGCTTGCTCTGGGCGCTCCCGGAATTTTTCTTGCCAGCCATCGTGTTGGCATGGTGCTTCGACCGACAGTAATCAATCTCTTCTTTGCCGGAGTGGTCGCGCTGTTCTTGTTGATAGGAACTTCGCCATGGAAATGGCTGGTGAACCGCCCATTGCTGCAATTCTTTGGTGAAATCAGCTACGGCGTTTATCTGATTCACATGCTCATGTTCGATATCGTGGATCGCTGGCTCCCCGCTTCCGTGTCGAGCTTGTCCGACACGAAATGGCGTTTTGAATTTATGCTTCTGCACTTTTGCCTCGGAGCAGGCCTTACGATTGTGGTCGCTTATTTATCGCGCCGCCATTTCGAGGAATTCTTCCTGCGGCTGAAGAACTAAGCAACTTCCCCACTCAAGGCCAAAGGCGGCTCAAATGGCCACACGCAATTTGGGCCTCGAACGACACACAATACAGCGGCGGCTGCGCTGAATGGGGTATCCCCGGTCCAGACAATAATTATTCCGGCGCAATCGCCAATGCGCTAAACTACCAACGTTTTCCTTGCCCCGCGCGGGTTTTGAGGTGCCGTATGAAAAGAGCCGCCGCCTATTTTGCTCTATTGGCTGTGTCTAACTTATGCTTTTCGCAACAATACAAAGTCATTCACGCCTTTAATTTTCTGGCAGGAGATGGAAGCGCGCCATACGCCGGATTAATTGCGGATAAAGCTGGCAATCTATACGGGACGACAAGCAGTGGTGGAACGGGCGTCGGTCAAGGAGGCACGGTATTCGAGCTTTCTCCCGATGGAAGTAGTGGGTGGTCCGAGACGATCTTATATAACTTCTGCCAGTCTGGGTACCCTTGTGTGGACGGCAACTATCTCGAGGACACCTTGACCATGGATGCGGCAGGCAATCTCTATGGAACGACCGAAGCAGGTGGAACAGGTGGCGCTCCCGGAGGTGGTGGCGCTGGGGTGGTATTTGAGCTTTCCCCACCAATGCAGCAAGTCGGCGCATGGACCGAGACCGTTCTCTACAACTTTTGTTCGGATTATATAAATAGTGTCTGCCTCGATGGCGCGTTTCCGTATAGCAATGTGATTTTTGATACTTTAGGAAATATTTACGGTACGACAAGCGCCGGCGGCGCGGAGAATGGTGGCATAGTCTTCGAGCTTTCCCCCGGTTCTGCCGGCTATACAGAAAATGTCATTCACACATTTTGCTCAAATTATCGCAATGGACTTTGCCTTGACGGCTTTTATCCCGATGGCGGTCTGACTTTCGACAAGTCCGGCAACTTCTGGGGTACAACGAGTGAAGGTGGAACCTCGCCACAAGGCGACGGCTCTGGGATGATTTTCAAACTTTCTCCCGGTACGAAGGGCTGGGCGGAAACCACCGTTTACAACTTTGGCTTGCCCCAGCCTACTACACCACTCACGGCAGTGACTTTAGACAGTGCCGGCAACATTTACGGAACACTTGCGCGGAACGGCGTACACAAAAACAGCGGAGGCCTGTTTCAATGGACCCGCTCGAATGGCCTCCGCGAAATTGAGTTCAAAGGAGTCGATGGCGCCAGCCCAAACGGCACAATTTTGATTGACTCCTCAGGCCGGGGCTTCTTTGGTACTACTACGCTCGGCGGAAAAGACGGTCTCGACAACGATCTCGGGGCAGGGGTGGTCTATCACGTCTCACCAGCAGGTAAGAAAACAACGATCTACGAATTCTGTTCCCAAGCAAATTGCACCGACGGGCAAAACCCAACGGGCAACCTGGTGGAAGATGCGCAAGGCAATCTTTACGGCACGGCAAGCCAGGGTGGCACCTATGGCGCTGGTGTCGTCTTTGAAATTACGCCGTAGCTAGGCTTTCGTTCCCATCAGCAGCAACGCGCCCACGCGCTTAAATGCCTTTAAATCATCCAGGCTGCGGAACGATTTCGTCTTGTAGTCATCCGGCGTGGGCGTATCGTCAGGAATTTGCTTCCATGCCGCATCTTTGAATCCATGCTTTTCGAACATCGCCATATATTCTGCCGCCGAGCGGACGTGCACCGGGACCTTTAGCAGGTGCACCCATTGCAGTGAATATTCGTTGTCTTTGTAGAGATTGATGAGAATGAAGATTCGCCCGCCCGGCGCCATCACGCGGAAAATTTCGTCGAGCGCGGCATCCTGATCGGCGTAGTAATAAAACGACTCGACGGAGAGCATCTTGTCGAAGGAATTGTCAGCGGAAGGAATTTTCTGCGCCGATCCCCAAAGAAATTTTACGTTCGCGTAATTCTTCGACGACGCCGTCGCCTGCTTCACCATTTCATCGGAAACATCCACGCCCGTGACTTCGCCCGCTGCTTTGGCCAGCAACCGCGCAGCCCACCCCGAGCCGCAGCCGAGGTCGAGCACGCGGTCTGTCTTTTTCAGGTCCATCAACCGCAAAGTCTTGTTAGTGATGTCGAGATGATGGTTCTCCATCTTCTCGCCCTCGCCGGCTTCCGCCCAGCGGTTGAACTCTTGTTGTAATTGTTGGTCAGGGTTGTGAACCATGGTTTTATCTCCCGCTCCCATTATGACAAGGAAATAAATTCTGGAATTAGGGGCAAAAGACTCTATCGCGAGAAATACGAACTGCCTAAAATAATCCGGTCAATCCCTCGAGGTGCTTATGAGAAACGCATCAAGAATTTTCTTCCTTCTGATTGTGAGCTGCGGACTGGCGCTCGCGCAGTCACAATACAAAGTCATTTATAACTTTCACGGGCTGGATGGCGCTTCACCTCGGACCGTTATCTTGGACCCCTCCGGGAATCTCTATGGAACCACCTTGAGTGGCGGCAACAAAACCTACGAGTGCAGCAATGGGTGTGGAACGGTATTTAAGCTTTCACCAAATCAAGATGGCACTTGGAGCGAAACTGTGTTGTACGCCTTTTGCAACATCGGCATGCTATGCCGCGATGGATATGAGCCAACTTCCCTAACTATGGATGCAAAGGGAAATCTCTATGGCACGACTTACTTTGGCGGCGCAAGTTGCTGCGGAGAAATCTACGAACTCTCTCCGTCGCAAGATGGCACTTGGACTTTCAATATTCTATATTCTTTCTGCTCACTTGATTCGTGCCCAGATGGCGAAAATCCCTCTGGCGCATTGGCCATTGACGCCGCTGGCAATCTGTACGGGGCCACAGTATCGGGAGGCAACAACTTCAATGGCGTCGTTTTTAAATTGTCCCCGCCATCGCTTCCGGGAGGAACATGGACGGAATCCGTGGTTTATGACTTTTGTAGCGACATACAGAATCAGGCCTGTCTGGACGGCTTCGATCCTCGTGGCGGGGTTACGCTCGACAGTTCGGGCAATCTGATCGGCACTACCTTTTTGGGCGGCCAATACCTAAAGGGTTGCGGTGGCGAAGGTTGCGGCACCGTGTTCAAACTGTCGCCTTCCTCGGGAGCGTGGGCATATACGCAGTTAGACGCGACGCTCGCGTCGGTCGGCTTCGGCCCAGTATCCCCAGTCGTTACGGATTCTGCTGGAAATGTTTATGGAACCTTCGAGCTTGGCGGTGGCAAAGGGAATGGTGCGCTTTTCAAGATATCGCCGAATGGCCAACATTCATCTCAACCTTTAAGTGCCGCCGAAAATGGTTACCCCCAAGCGGCTCTGGTTCTGGGAAACACCGCAATCTATGGCTCTACCCTTGGCACGGGCTCGAATAAGCCGGGCACGATCTTCCAAATCACCTCAACCGGACAAAGTATTCTTCACAAATTTTGCTCCGCAAAGAATTGCGCAGATGGTACGAGTCCTTTGGGCCTTGTCAGCAACAGTTCCGGGGTTCTTTACGGCGTAGCTGAAGCGGGCGGCACCGGCTGCTCAGGTGGAGGCGGCTGCGGCGTGGTATATATGCTCAAGCCATAGCAGAATCAAGAGAGAAAAATAAAGGATCTATGCCATCCGCTTGTCGGCATAGACCCTCTCATTAATGAATGAAATGACTCACTTAGTACGTAAACTGTTGCAACGACGTTAACTCCGGCGTGACGATCACATACCCTGCGCGCGCGCTGGGATGCAGCGCCATATTAGCCGGGCTGGCTGGCAGGCTCAATCCATTCACTGCTTCAACGAAATTGCCCTGCTCGTCGTACACCAGAATGCTGCTGCCCTTGGGGGCAATGCTGGAGAACTCTTGCCCAATCAGAAACAACTTGTGGATGGGGTCGAACGCGACCGCGCCGCCGCTGTTGAGCTGGCTGGTTGCCTTAAACAGGGGAATAATGATGCCGGTTTGCTTTGCGAGATCATAGATCTCGATGCTGAAGTCATCTTCGGTGGTGGTGCAGGCGATGCCGTTGGCGGAATCTACTGCAATGCCGTTGACAAAACCCAGCCCGAGCCCAGGGAACTCGCTGAACGTACCCTTGTTTAGATCAACCATTCCAATTTCTGTGCTGCAGCCAAAGCATCCGAGCGACCCGCCCAAGACCGCTGTGTTGGTCTGGGTGTCATAGTCCATCACCGGCGAGACGTTGAAACTAAAATCCGGATCGGTAATGGTGACGGGCGTACCAAAGGTATTGGCGGCGACGTTCGTGCCCAACACAAAACTGTTGAAGCTGCCGCCGTTGTCGAAGTAGAGCACGGCGGTGGTAGGCGAACCTTGGGCGTCAGGCATGCTGATTATGATGTCATCTTTGGTAAATGGCGGGGTCCATTGTCCGGTGGCTTTGTTGCCGTTCAGCGGATTCATGACGCCATATAGGCGCTTATTTACAAAGATGCCCTTGGAGAGTTCTTCCTCCACCAGCCCCACGCTGTTACCGAAAATTCCCAAGGCCACATAGTCGTTGCCGGTGTTGTTCTGCTGGCCAATAATTTTCAAAATCTTGCCGGTCTTCTGGTCGAAAGTTTCCACGGCCACGTTGTTCTTTCCACCGCCGAGGCTTACCGACTCAGCCAGAAGACCTTCGGTTCCAGTGGAATCAATGTCATAGCCAAGGATGAATCCGCCCAGCGCGGTATGTACCTGCGGCCCGAGGCCAATGTTGGGCATTTGCGCAGACGCCGGAAAAGCGCAGAGCGCGAACAGCGACAGTACGCTTACGATGAATCCAGGAATAAGGTTTTTATGCATAGCCATCTCCATCTTTGGAATATCTTTTTTGCGAAATCGCCCATCTGAAGGCTCATCCAAGCTAATTCGGGCCACGGAGCTGTTTGTCAGTTTTTTGTAAAAATTGAGACAAAATTCGTTTCGATTAGGTGTGCTACATTCGCCTAGATGGATTCTCAGACGCCACAGGCAAAGCCCCAGCCGGACCTACTATATTGTCCGGCCTGTGCCGTGGAGGTCACTGATCCGCTTACTTGTGGCGATTGTTCGGCAGTCATCTGCCGACGGTGCGGCACCCCACTCGAATCCCCGGATGAATTGGGATTTGGCTGAAAATCCGCGTTTTTTGTGGTTCCTAAGACCCGGAGCCGCTCTTCCATCTTGACAAAAACACCACGCCTGCTAAAGTGCGAACAATAGTTTTAGTTTTATGTGATCTCGTCTCTTACAGGTGCCACGAAATGAAGAATGTATATGAAGTTCTGCGGCAGAAAGAACTGGAACTGGCCCGGCTGGAAAGAGAAGTAGAAGCCCTGCGCGTGGCCGCTCCGCTGCTCTC
>JAJPHW010000093.1 GCA_021325035.1 Terriglobia bacterium | reverse complement strand
CCCGCCTCGACGCCAGGCCCCGCGAGTTGAGGATCAACTAAATACACTCCGCGTAAATCCGACCCCATCCCCAGCGGATGCGGCGATGATTTATCAAGATATAGACCAATCAGTGCGCGCAGAACTTCCTCGGCTCGTTGTTGACGTCCGGAGGGCAGCGGAATGCGGAATCCGCGTGCCTGCAAAATGCCTTCATCGTCATATGCAACGTAGAGTGTCACTTGTTCGACGGGCCCGGAAACGGGGGCAGTAACGGGCTGGGTTGCTGACGCAGTCGATTCATAAGACGCTCGCGATCTCATGGATCGTGCATAGAAAGCCATGCCCAATGCCAGGACCAGCAAAGCTCCCGCTGTAATGAGAATATGGCGGGGAATCATCGCGCTCCCTCCAGGGTTGACTTTGCTGCCGCTATGCCATCCGCGACCGAGGACATTACCGCTTGTTGATAAGCGGGTGAAAGCAGATTATGAATATCGTTCTGTTGCGGAGTGATTTCAAGAGCAACTGCAACGGTGGTGACGTTATTCAATGGGCGCAGCGCCGCTTGCAGGCTGCGCGCGGGAATCTGATTTTTCTGCAATTGAATAGCGATATTGCTTTCCGTAATTCGGCTATTGGCTACAAATGGGGCCTGTGCGGTATTCCAATCAACGAAAAGCCCGTGAGATTCAGCCGCGGCAGGCAGCAATGCTGTGTACAAACGCACGCCACTGCCTTCTGAGGCGGCGTGGACGCAGATATAAATTGCCGGATGCAACGCATTGACCATGCTCGCTCTCTGGTCGAGCGTCAAACTCATGTCCCCATCGCGGATGACGAGTGTGCTGAGACCGCGGGCTTCCAACTCCTGACGCAGGCGTCTTGCAAAAGCCAGCGTTACGTCTTTTTCTGCAATTTGATCGTTTAGCGCGGCTCCTCGTTCGTTGCCTCCATGGCTTGCGTCCACGACCGCGAAAAAATGTCTTGAAGTAGCCACAGGCGCCGGGTTCGGCGGTGTCGTGGAAGCCGTTTGCGGCTGAGGAGTCGTGCTGATGGTAAGCGTCCGATTTTCATTGCTAAAACTGGCAAATAGCGGCGAAGCTCCCGTAATACTGATTTCTGCCATTCCATTTTCTTCCTGATAACTCGCCGATGGAATGGTGGGATTGCCAAATGTCAGAACGGAAGACCCCGGTTCCGCGATGGGTTCGTGTTCAAACAATAATCGTAGTTTTCCAGCTTCTTGATGGACAGATGGATTGACTGAAGAACTGAAATTCATGACCAGCTTCGGCGGATTGTTGGAAGCAATCTGAGCGGTAAAATGAATTCCCGCATTGCCAATAAAAAGCCTCCGTCCTGCCGCATGAAATGTGACAGGGCCTCCAAGAATGCGAGGCAAAAGGCTGGGAATCGCCGATAGTGGAATCATTCCCCGGTTGTTTTCGAGAACGAAGCTTGCCGGCAAATCGAAATCACTGCCCCCGATCTTGACCCGGGTCTTGTCGGCAGTGAACTCGAGATCAGTCGTGTTGTAGCGCAGCTTCCAGTGCGAACGGTCAACGCTGACCGTCACATTCCCCAGCGGGTCGAGCAATTCCAGAAGTCCAACATAATCCTGACCGTTATGTTGGGTCACCGGAAGCGAGTAATTGGCAAGTGCAGAAAAGACGGAAATTTGTGGATGGTCGGGGGTGCCTAAAAGCAATGCTGATGAAAACGAGAAGCAAACGAACGCTAAAACCGGCAACCACCGGCGTCGTGAAAGTAATCTTGTACTGCGCTCTGGCGGCATATTACTCCAAAGCATAGATCGCCAAACCGCTAAGAAGCTTGGGATAGAAATCCGTGGACTTCTGCGGCAAAACTTCGTTGGCGAAAGCAATATCGCGTACTTGTTTCATGCTTACGGGATTCATCAGGAACGCGATATCGGCTTGCCCATTCCGCACCTGCCGTAGAGCTTCCTCTCCGTCGCGCAAGTACCGGATATTCTCTTGATTGCGGATAGATTCTTCTGATAAACCCAGCACGCCTTCCAATAAGATTTTGTGGAGCTGCACGACATCCAAAGCTTGTTGTCGCAGCGAAAGCCCCTTGAAGATGGAGGCGTCCACGCTCTTCGTACGATCGAGCAGGAAAACACGGTCTCTCATCACGGCCAGCAGCGCGGTTCCCGTTCGCCCTGCCTCGCGCAAAATGGTTGCGGCCCGCAAAGCGTCCATCGAAGGGTCAACATCTTCAGCGCTATAGTACGTTCGCGCTTTTTCTCGAAAAGTCTCGGCGCTCAATCCACTCAGCCCATGCACCACGCGATGTGTAGGCAGGATTGTTAATCCGGGCAAATCCATATTGACGAAGGTCATCATAGCCATCTCGTATGGGGTTGGTTGGCCTCCGCTATGTTTGTCTTCTTTGCGCCGTTCATTGCGATAATTCAGCGCAGTTTCATAGCGATGGTGCCCATCCGCAATGATTAGCTTTTTGTCTTGCATGGCTCGTCGGACGCTATCAATCATCTCCGGATCAGACAATTTCCAAACTTGGTGATGTACATCGTATTCGTCGTGAACTTCGATGTCCGGCGTTCTGCCGCCAGAGGAATCCTGCAAAACGCGATCAATGGCTCCTTCAGGATCGCTATAAAGCATAAAAATTTGCCCGAAGTGGGCGCGTGTGGCCCGCAACAAATCCAGACGGTCAGCCTTGGGTTTGGCCAATGTTTGCTCATGGCGATAGACGATTTCGGCTGCGTAATCCTCCAATTGGCCAAGAGCGATAAACCCGCGCCTTTCGGCTTCCTGTTTTCCTCCAGGAACGGCAAATCGCTGAACGTAATGGTAGATGGATTGCTCTGCCTCTTGTTGCAGCACGCCCTGCTGCCGCCAATCACGGAAATAGGCGGCTGCGCGGGTATAGACGCTGTCATCGGCATGATCGTTGGGCGTGGCTTTGCCCAGAATGATGCGGACCAGGTTATACGGGCTTGCCGCATAGTAGGCGTCCTGCATCGCCGGGGCGATCTTGTCGTAAGGCTGGGTGACCGCTTGTTGAACGGAAACTTGGGCCGGGTTATACCGCCACCCGCGGAAAGGGAAAATGTTTGCCATTTACGGGAAAACTCGATTGTACAAGAGTGCATCTTTCTTCATGCGGGGTTGTCGAGAAATCTTTCAGGGACGCATGGACAAGAATTTTACAAAATCCCTCGAAATCACGCGTCAACATTGATTTGGCTTGTGGTAGCATCAGCCTAAGAATGAGGTAATTATGGCCCGCCTGTTAGGGTCAGCCAGCCTGCTCCGAGCAACGACCGTCGGACGAGGAGTCCTCCGTAAGTCAGCATGTCTTGTTGTGTTCCAGTTGGCGATTGTTCTGCCGCTTCTTCTGTTAAGTGTTTGCCCGCCTGTTCTCGCCCAGAGTTCCGATGTGGATGAAGTCCATATTCATCCGCAAGTTCAGCCCCCGCCTAAGCCCGACACAGTGAATAGCGCCAGCATTCGTATGGATCCATCGCTCAGTCTGGGCTCCCGTCCTCTTAAGGTTGACGTGAGCCTGGTGCTGGTGCCGGTCACAGTCACGGACCCCATGAATCGGCTGGTTACAGGGTTGGACAAAGAAAATTTCACGCTATTCGAGGGCAAGGACCAGCAGGAAATCCGTCATTTTTCCAGCGAGGACGCGCCAATTTCTTTGGGTGTGATTTTTGACATGAGCGGCAGCATGAGCAGCAAAATTGAACGTGCCCGTGAAGCTGCCGTTGAATTCTTCAAGACCGCGAATCCGCAAGATGAATTTTTTATGATTACCTTTGCGGACCGGCCAGAACAGATTTCCGATTTCACCCAATCGGTCGAGGATATCGAAGGGAAGCTGATTTACACCATTCCCAAAGGCCGGACTGCCTTACTCGACGCCATCTACCTCGGCGTCAATAAGATGCGGCAGGCAAAATACCCCAAACGGGCGCTGCTCATCATCTCTGACGGCGGAGATAATCACAGCCGCTACACGGAATCAGAAATTAAATCCATGGTGAAAGAGGCCGACGTCATGGTTTATGCCGTCGGAATTTATGACCATTATTTTCCCACCGAAGAAGAAAAACTCGGCCCCCAACTGCTTACTGACATCACCGAATTGACCGGCGGACGCGCCTTTACCGTGGATAATCCCAACGACCTTGCCGATGTGGCCACGAAAATCGGTATCGAACTGCGCAACCAATATGTGCTCGGGTACCGTCCCACTTCACCCGGTCATGATGGCAAATGGCGTAAGATTAAGGTGAAGCTGAATCCGCCTAGAGGATTGCCTCCGCTCCGTGTATATGCCAAGACCGGTTACTACGCGCCCTCGGAATAATCGTCTCATTTTGCTTGCAACCAGGTTTTTATTAGCGGTATTTGTCTGTTTGCAAATGGGTTCCGTCGCTCAGACCCAAAGTCAAAATCCACAACCGCCCGCCACAGCCCCTGCTGTGCCGGATGCCCAAGCCCATGTGGATGACAGCGGCGTCTTTGTCTTCAAAAAGGAAGTGGACGAAGTAGCTTTACACGCGACCGTAGTGGACGACAAAGGGCGCATGATTACGGATCTGGACAAATCCTCCTTCCGCATTTTGGAGAACAATCAGGCCCAGACCATCAGTTCCTTCCGGCATGAAGACATTCCCGTTGCGATGGGGATCATCATTGATAATTCCGGCTCCATGCGGGAAAAACGCGATGATGTGAATAAAGCGGCCCTGAACCTTGTGCGCTCCAGCAATCCGCAGGACCAAGTTTTCATTGTCAATTTCAATGACGAGTTTTATCTGGATCAGGACTACACCAACGATCTTGGCAAATTAAAAGACGCGCTGAATAAAGTGGAGGCCCGTGGCGGTACTGCTTTGTACGACGCGTTGGTCGCATCCTCCGACCATCTCAAGAAGTTTTCCAAATTGCAGAAGAAGGTCATTTTCGTCGTGACTGACGGCGAAGATAACGCCAGCCGCGAGACCCTTGAGCAAACTGTTCGCCGTCTCGAAGAAGAAAACGGCCCCACCGTTTATGCCATCGGGATTCTTGGTGAAGAGAAGCAGCGCCGCGCCCGCCGGGCGCTGCAAACCATCGCTGAACGGACTGGCGGCATTGCCTTTCTGCCGAAAAATTCGCAGGAAGTGGACGAAATCAGCCGCACCGTCGCTCACGATATTCGTAGCCAGTACACCATCGGTTATAAGCCGACGACGCCCAAAAACGCCGGAGGCTATCGCACCATCCGTGTGGAAGCCCGGGCCAAAGGGCACGGAAAACTGACGGTGCGCACCCGCAGCGGCTACTACCCTGGGCAGGAACAGAACGATTCCGCAAATTAGAACTTTCACCTTACTCTTTACCATTGGCCGTTCGTGTTTGACGCTTCTTAGCAGCCTCTCGTAACCTGTAATGTGCTCACTAAGTCCATTGATCGGGCCCATCCCGGACTGCGCGTCGCCGACGATATTACTCAGCTCGTCGGGATTACCCCGATTCTCCAGCTCAAGAGGTTAACTCCACCCGGCTCAGCCGATGTTTTCGCCAAGCTCGAATATCTGAATCCCGGAGGCAGCGTCAAAGATCGTGCCGCTATTGGCATGATTCGCCGCGCGGAAGAACAAGGCAAGCTTAAGCCCGGATCAACTATTGTCGAAGCCACCGCCGGCAACACAGGCATCGGCTTGGCTCTCATCGGCGTGAATCGCGGATACAAAGTTGCTCTTTTCGTTCCCGAACGCTTCTCGGAAGAAAAAGTGATGATCATGCGGGCCCTCGGCGCCGAGGTCACGCGAACCCCGGAAACCGAGGGCATGCAGGGAGCCATCAATCGCGCCAAAGCTCTGGCCGCTTCCAATCCCAACGCCTTCATGGCCGGACAGTTTGAAAACCCCGCCAATCCTGATTATCACTACGAAACCACCGCCGTGGAAATGTTCGAGCAAATGGAAGGGAACGTCGACGCTGTTGTCATCGGCTCCGGCACTGCGGGAACTTTTACCGGCGTGGCTCGTTACTTTAAAGAACATGTCCCCGGAGTGCTCTGCTACGCAGTCGAAACGCAAGGCTCCGTGCTCGGCGGAGGCCAGCCCGGTCCACACAAAGTGGAAGGGATCGGGGCCAGTTTTATTCCCAAGAATTTTGATTCGTCGGTTTGTGATGAGGTTCTAATGGTTACTGACGACGAAGCTTTCGGTATGGTCAAACAACTGGCTGCCCGTGAGGGAGTACTCGGTGGTTCCAGTTCTGGCGCCAATGTTTTCGCATCGCTAAAAATCGCCCGCAAGCTGGGAGCAGGGAAGAGAGTCTTGACCATCATTCCCGATTCAGCCGAACGGTATCTTTCAAAAAAGATTTTTGAAGGCGGAATCTAGCCGCCTCGATTCTGGATTCAATCTCATGAAAAAAAATAAAAAATATCAGCCCGGTTTTGCCACTCGCGCCATTCACGTCGGCCAGGAAGCCGATGCTCAAACCGGCGCCGTGGCCCCGCCCATTTTCCCGACATCCACATATCTGCAAATCGAATTGGGCAAGAACAAGGGCTACGAGTACGCCCGCGTATCCAATCCCACGCGGGACCGCCTCGAAGAGAACCTCGCTGCCCTCGAGGGCGGCCTCGGCTCCAAAGTTTTTTCGAGCGGTATGGCGGCAATCAACGCCTTGTGCACCATGTTCAAATCCGGGGACCACATCGTCGCCGGTAACGATCTATACGGTGGCGTGCCGCGCCTGTTCAATCAAGTGCTCACGAACTACGGATTCGAGTTCACCTACGTGGACACCACCAATCCCAGGAATGTCGAGCGCGCTATTCGCCGCAACACGCGCATGGTCTATGTCGAAACCCCGACCAATCCGTTAATGACTCTTTGCGATCTGCGCGCGATTTCAGGCATCTGCCGCGAACGCAAAATTGAATTCGTCGTGGACAACACTTTTATGTCGCCTTATTTCCAACAGCCGATCTGGCTGGGCGCGGACATGGTGATTCACTCGACCACAAAATTTCTCAATGGCCACAGCGACGGCATCGGCGGAGTGGTGGTTTGCACCAAGCCTTCTCAACTTGAGCAGCTCGCCTTCATTCAGAAATGCGCTGGCGCGATTCTTTCTCCCTTCGAATGTTGGCTGATTCTGCGCGGGGTGAAAACCCTCGCAGTTCGCATGGAGCAACACGACCGCAGCGGGCGCTTCATTGCAGAATTCTTATCGCGCCACAAGAAAGTGAAGAAAGTTTACTATCCCGGATTGCCCAATCATCCGCAGCACGACCTGGCCAAACGTCAGATGACTGGATTCGGCTCCATGATCTCGTTCGAAACTGGATCTCTCGCCAATGCCAAGAAGTTTTTGAAAACTGTCCGTCTTTGTTCGCTCGCAGAATCGCTGGGTGGTGTAGAAACCCTGATCTCACACCCCGCCACCATGACCCACGCCGCGCTCGGCGCCGCCGGGCGGAAAGCCATCGGCCTCACAGATGGCTTGGTTCGTATCTCGGTAGGAATCGAAAACGTGGAAGATATCGTGAAAGATTTGGATGCTGCGCTGGCGGTGATGTAATCCGTTCGCGTAGGGCGGACGCCTCGTCCGCCCCATCCCTACTCCACTGCCTTTCCAATCCAATCCAAATACTCCGCGTTTCCGTCATCAATCGCCAAGCTCAACACTTCCGGAACTTCGTAGGAATGCATTTTCTTTATCGCGTCTCGTACCCGTTCAAATGCCGCGGCCGTAGTCTTGATAAGCACCAACAATTCCTGTGACTCCTGGGTATTTCCCTCCCAGATGTAAACCGATTCCATCTTTGACACGATGCTCACGCAAGCCGCGAGCCTTTGCGACACCAACGTGTTCGCGATGCGGCGGGCTTCTTCTTCCGAACCAGCGGTCGTCATAATGAGTCGTTTATCGGTCATTGCCATTGCATCTCCCTGCATCAAAATTCAGTGCATTCATCTTAATGGATGACCCCTCGTCGCTCTGAGACTCTCATAAGAGGAAGACATTTCGTGGTAAAACTGAAAAAGCGAAACTAAGAAGAAAGCAAACTGAACGAATCCCCATGCTCACTCAAATCAAATTCGGCACCTCTGGTTGGCGTGCCATTGTCGCCGAAGAGTTTACCTGCGAAAATGTCCGCCGCGCATCTACAGGAATCGCCCGCTTCATTTCGTCCCGCAATCCGGCGGGAAAGGTCGTCGTTGGCCGTGACCCCCGCTTTATGGGCGAAGTTTTCTGCAACATCGCTTCCGACGCGCTTTCCGCGCACGGGGTTACGCCGCTCGTGATTGCCGAGCCCGCGCCCACTCCGGCGATTTCTTATGCCGTCACCCATGAATTTGCCGACGGCTCCATTAACATCACCGCTTCGCACAATCCGCCGGAGTATAACGGCATTAAATTCTCCACCGCCGACGGAGCGCCTGCCTTGCCGGAATTTACTCAGGCTGTCGAAGCTGAAATCATCGCTGCCGACGCCGTCGCGCAAAGCGCGCAGGGAACTGTCTCATCGGCCAAGCGCGCACCTGCTCAATCCCTCGATCCCCGTGAGATGTATCTTTCCCGTCTCCGCGAAATCGTGGACTTCACCGCCATTAAAAAAGCCGGTCTCAAAGTTGTCTTCGATCCCTTCTGGGGCGCAGGGCGGGGCTACTCCGATGACTTGCTTCGCGAGGCCGGTGTTTCCGTAGCTTCCGTTCACGACTATCGCGATGTTCTCTTTGGTGGGCATGCGCCTGAACCGGATGACCATCTGCTCGGTGACCTGCGCGCAAAAATGAAAGAAACTGGCGCCAACATCGGCATCGCCACCGACGGCGACGCCGACCGCTTCGGCATTGTGGATGAAGATGGCACTTACTTCCAGCCCAACTTCATCATCGCCTTCTTGTTCGACTATCTCGTCGAAAGCCGCGGTTGGAAAAATGGCGTTGCCAAATCCGTTGCCACGACGAACCTCGTCAATTCACTCGCCAAATATCACGACATCGAACTCCACGAAACTCCCGTCGGCTTCAAATACATTGGCGAACTCATCAAGGCCGACAAAATTGTTCTCGGCGGCGAAGAAAGCGCCGGACTCTCCATTCGCCACCACGTCGCCGAAAAAGACGGCATCGTTGCCGGACTGCTCATGTGCGAAATGGTTGCTGTCCGCCGCAAGTCTCTTTCCCAACAATTAAGCGATCTATTTGTCAAAGTTGGTTCCCTTTATCCACAACGGGACAACTTCCGCTTGACCGCACAGGTGAAGGAGAAGTTCACTAGTAAGTTGGGGGTTGATCCTCATGATTTCTGCGGCCGCAAGGTCAAGCAAATCGTGAGGAAAGATGGCCTAAAGCTCTTATTTGACGACGGTTCCTGGGTTTGCTATCGCTTGTCGGGGACCGAGCCGGTGGTTCGCGTTTATTCGGAAGCATGCACTCAGTCCGATTTGAAGAAGCTAAGTGAGGCGGCGCAGCAGTGGATCTTCGATTAGTTCGTAAGGCAAAAGTTCGATCATTTCCCAGCCCCGAAGATGGGCTGCGCTCGCTGGTAGATCGCGCTCCCGAGGCCGAGGAATTCGCTGCTCGCACCATGGAACGACTTCGTCCCCACGCGGATTGGGTTTACAACTTCCGCCGCCGCATCGCAACTTTGGCCGTCACGGTTTTTTCGGTCTGGCTTTTCGTGCACGTGGTTTTTGGGGCGAACGGCATGGCGCAATATCGGCAGAAAAAGAACGAATACCAGAGCCTTCAAAAACAGATTGACCTCCTGCAAAAAGAAAACGACCGGGCTTCACACGAAATCAACGCATTGCAGCAAGACCCCACCGCGATTGAAAAGCAGGCGCGCGAGCAACTGCATTATGCCAAGCCCGGAGAAGTAATTTTTGTTGCGCCCGCGCCGGCCCCACCGCCGGCCGCTCCAGTTACACACTCCGCCCACAACTAGCCAACGATTCTTTGACAAATCTAATCCACCGCCTGTGGTATATTCCGCCTAAAGGAGCTTTTGACCGATGAAAAAAATTTCTGTTGTTCTGGCAGCGCTGGCTTTTTCTTTGATGGTTGTAATGGCGTCCGCTGAATCCTCTACCGTGAAAGGCTACGTCAGTGATACTCAGTGCGGTGCCAAGGGCGCGTCTGAATCGCACGCCGCCTGCATGACCAAATGCTTGGCAAAGGGCGCAAAGGTTGCCATTGTGACCGACGGCGATAACAAAGTTCTCACCGTGGATAACCCTGAAGTGCTCAAAGGCCATGAAGGCCATCACATTTCGGCCACCGGAACTGTTACCGGCGAGTCCATCCACGTGGACAACATCAAAATGCTGTAGAAATATTTCCGGAGAATAAAACGGGCGGCCTCGGCCGCCCGTTTTATTTCAACCTGTGATTTTTCTACGGTGTAATCTCAAACACCACGCCATCGCCATTCGCCCCGCCGTACACCGTTGCGCCATACATCGTTCCCGACGGCATGACCGACAATCCATTCGGATATGCGCCATCGGTACATTGGCTTTGTTGGCAGAAGCTATAGAGCAGCGTCTCCTGTCCCGAGCTAGTGATCTGATACACCGTGCCTTGATTGTTGCCCGTTCCCCCTCGAGATGTCAGCCCATAGCCAAGGTCAAGCGTTGGATCGAGCAGCAATCCCGTGTAAGGGTTTGCACCATTCGATTGATTGGCGAAGTAATAAAAATCTGGCGTGCCCGAAGCGGAAATTCTAAGAATTCCCCCCGTCCCCCCGGTTCCACCGCTGGTAAAGGTCGTATAAACGTTGCCGCGTGGGTCTAGGCTGACCGGCGCTCCTGCGTTGTATGCCTTTTGAGAAGTGAAGGTGAAGAGACTCGTCTCGATCATTCCACCAGACGACGGCGTCAACTTGTACACCAATCCGCCATTGGAAGATGACCCTCCAAGCGGCAGACTGCCGTAGAGAGAATTCACCTTGCCAATGACGACTCCTGAGGATGGTTGCTGTCCATCTGGACAATACTGTCCGTTAAAGCTCGCGCAAAATTTGTAAAGCACGTTCTCTTTCCACGCGCCAGCGTTCTGCTTCAACTGATAAACCGTGCCTTGCCCGTGCTCGCCAACACTGGCGCCGCCAAAAATGGTTGTGCCATAGAAATTTCCGGCCGAATCCACCGTGATCGGGCCTGTGGGGGCCGCTCCATCCGCGCAATAGCTTCCCTTTCGCACTGAACAGAAGCTGTAAAGCACCGAGTAGCTCCACGATCCGCCCTGAACCTGAGGAGGAGATAATTCGTAAAAGACCCCGCAGCCCTCAGGTGACAGAGAACAAGCGAGGCCTCCACCGGACGCCGTTCCGTAAAAATTCCCTGACGCATCCGCGACAAGGCCCGTTTCTGGGATAGCCCCGTCGGCGCAATTTGCGCTGCTGCAAAAGTTGTAGAGAATGGTTTCCGTCCAACCGCCGGCGCCATTGGGCGACAGTTCGTAAATCGTGCCGCAGCCGTTTGTGCCACATCCGTGGAGGCCTCCGTAGGACGTGACGCCGTAAAGATTTCCGCTGGCGTCCATAATCGGGTTGCCCACGGAAGTCTGACCGTCATTGGGAGGGCCGCCGAAGTTATATAGCACCGTGTACTGCTGCGCTGCTGCGAAACCGCAAAACAGAATCGCTAACGCTCCGATAAGCAAAGTTTTTTTCATGGGGAGGTCCTTTCGCAGATTGCAGATCGTGGATTGAAGAGAATCGGCGCGATAAAGTTACCACTTCGCGACGATCGCTAATAGGAGTAAAAAGTCTCTCTGGAGGCTCCGGAAAGGATGGAGACGCGGTGTTCGCCTATCGCACTACGCCTTCGAGCGGAGAGCTGGCGGTCGCATACAACTTCTTTTCCATTCTTCCGGCTAAATAAGCCTGACGTCCTGCGATGACGGCATTCTTCATCGCCTCTGCCATCAGAACCGGCTCTTGTGCCGCGGCGATTCCCGTATTCATCAACACCGCGTCCGCGCCCAGCTCCATCGCAATCGCAGCATCCGACGCTGTTCCTACACCTGCGTCCACAATCAATGGCACGCCGGTGATCATTTCGCGCAAAATGCGGAAGCTCGCGACATTTTGCATGCCTAATCCCGTGCCAATCGGCGCGCCCAGCGGCATAATCGCGCTTGCACCCGCGTCGAGAAGCCGCTTCGCAAATACAACATCGTCAGAAGTGTAGGGAAGCACGGTGAATCCTTCTTTCACCAGCACCCGCGTCGCTTCCACCGTCGCCTGCACATCGGGATACAGAGTGGCCTGGTCGCCAATGACTTCAATCTTCACCCAATCGGAAATGCCGACTTCGCGTCCCAAGCGCGCCGCGCGGATGGCTTCATCGGCGGTGTAGCAGCCGGCTGTGTTCGGTAATAGGAAATATTTCTTGGGATCAATGAAGTCGAGCAATGATTCTTTGCTGCGGTCGAGATTCACCCTCCGCACCGCGACCGTCACCATCTCCGCGCCGCTGGCTTCGAGCGCCCGCGCTGTTTCCTGAAACGACTTGTACTTGCCCGTGCCCACAATGAGACGCGAACGGAACTCGCGCCCGGCGATGATTAAATGGTCCGTCATAGTGATATTGTATCGCTCTAGCCCTTTGTCATCCTGAGCGAAGTTGGCTTTCGCTTCCCGAAAGCCAACGCAGTCGAAGGACCCCATGCACTTATAACCTCGCACCGGCCCGGCAGGGCGTTCTCACCCAGCATCGTGAGAATTCCTTGCCAGGCCCGCCTCGCTCCCATCAGAAAGGGGTCCCCTTCGACTTCGCTCAGGGCAGGCTTTCGACTTTACTCGCGATTCACTTCGCGAATCGCTCCCGCCGCTCAGGATGACAGGCGCAGAAATTAATTCACCCTGTACAATACTTTTTCGCTGGCAGATAAAGGCCAGCTGGAGCCGCCATGACCACCCCTCAGGAATTTCGCTGCGAGATTTGCGGGATCATCACCAACCATCCCATGCATTGGTTCATCATTCAATGCGGAGACGCCAGCCTCACCGTACTGCGTTGGAAGACCGAAGTCGCCAACGCTCCCGGCGCCCGCCACTTCTGCGGCGAGGCCCACGCCCAGATCTACATCAGCCGCTGGTTCGATGCGGCTTGCTCTCCGCCCAAGCCAGATTTTCTGCGCCCGACGGGCTCATAGATTGCGTAGGGGCGGACGCCCCGTCCGCCCGGCTATTTTGACAACGCCACCGTTCTCAGGGATGCCCCGTGCTAGCGCGTGCGAAGGCGCAGGGCGCAAATTCCGGTGCCGGGCCAACCCTGAAGCATCCGACAAAAATCTGTGGCGCCATCGAAGAGTTAAATCGATTCAACTTCAATATTTAAGTCGAGCGTTTTCAGCTATTTGCCGTGAATTTTATACACAGCGCTTGAGGCTGCGATCACCCGTCAAATCAATAGGTTGGCATGCTCATGCACCATATTTTGTGCAGCGAGTACACTTTCGGGTGACACGGTTTTAAAGGCTTTAGCCCATTCGGAATTCTGTCGAGCTTGCGCTCGACTGGACGGGTGAGGACACCCGTCCCTACATGGGGCGGCGCGCAGCGCCACAGCGTATGGTTTGACTTGTCTTTCCGCCCATAGCACAATGAATCGCCTTCCCCCAGGGCTGATTTCGCTGCATCCATCCTCTCGCTGGAGTTTTTCTATGACGTTCGCCGCGCGCCTTACTTTATTTGTTCTCATCTGCTCCGCATTGCTTATGGCGGCAAACAATCCCGTACCCTTTGTGAATCAGCCGCTTGTGCCGGCCAGCGTCGCGCCCGGAGGCAACACCTTTCAGCTCACCGTCAACGGCACCGGATTCGTCGCCGGCTCGACCGTCAATTGGAACGGCAGCCCGCGGGCCACAACCTTCGTCAACCAAGGGCAACTGACCGCGACCATTCTCTCCACGGACATCGCAACCGCCTCGACCGCATCCATCACCGTCACCAGCCCCGCTCCGGGAGGTGGCGCGTCGAGCGTGGTATTTCTGCCGGTGAGGAGTCCGTCGAGCTTCGTTTCGCTAAACACGTTAACGATCGATTTTGCCTACAACGTGGAAATCATTGGAGTAGGCGATTTCAATAAGGATGGGATTCAGGATATGGCCGTGGGCCTCTATGATCAAACAACACAGTTGCCGACCCTTTCAATTTTGTTGGGGAATGATGACGGAACTTTTACGCAAGGCGCGGAATATCCGGTGCTGGCTGATGGTTTTATGAATGTTGTTGACCTTAACAATGATGGGAATCTAGATTTGGTCTTTGAATCGGAGAACGCAGCTGAATACCAGGCTGTCGCGGTGATGTTTGGCAATGGCGATGGCACATTTGGTTCTCCAGTATCAACTCAGTTCGGTCCTGGGCCCAATCCGCAATTTGGCGACTTTAATCAAGATGGCAAACTCGACATCGCTTATGCATCTGGCTCTTACTGTATTGCCTTGGGCAATGGCGATGGCACGTTTCAGCAGCCATCTTGTACCACGATATCAGGACAAAACTTTGAGACCGTTGTAACTGCCGATTTCAATAGGGATGGCAAATTAGACCTTGCACTAACGAGCGACTATAACCCCAAATACGTTCTGGACATAGCACTTGGCAAGGGTGATGGCACGTTTCAAATCTCTCAGACCTATTCCGTAGCGGCTCCTCTGTATTACATGGTCGCAAGTGATTTCAATGGGGATGGAAATCAGGACATCGCCGCAGTAGTTAATGATGTTGGGGGGCCATTGGCTGTATTTTTCGGTAACGGGGATGGCAGTTTTCGCAGCGGACCGAGTGTTCCGACTCCATATGATCCAGCCTATATCCAAGTTGCCGATATGAACGGAGATGGATTCCTCGATTTTATCGGCTCCGCATATTATTTTCCGAACCCTACTGGTTGGATTTCACTGGCTAACGGCTATGGAACATTTCAAAATTATTCGGTGTTTGATGGCGGAAATGAGTCGGGCTATCCTGCTCTGGGAGACTTCAACCATGACGGGCGAATAGACCTCGCCATTCCCAACTTCGAATTGAATACCATCACAATACTTATACAGGACAATGGCACCGTTCTTCGTTTCACTCCTGATAACCTCATGTTCCCAACTCAAGCAGTCGGCACAGTGAGTCCGCCGAAGCTCATCACAGTCACCAACAACGGAACATCAGCCGTCAAGTTCAGCGGAATCAGCACCACCGCCAATTTTTCTCAACTTAGTAATTGCAAAACCATTCAACCGGGTGGATCTTGCAAAATTGGCGTCTATTTCACGCCGACCGTTTCTGGAAACTTGCCAGGATACTTGGTACTTACCGACAACGACGGCGGGAACCCACAGTTCATCGCTCTTTCGGGCGTTGCGACGATTGTGGAACTCGCGCCTACCAGCCTGAATTTTGGAAACTGGCACGTCGGCTCCTTTAGTAAATCGCAGGACGTCATCGTCACCAATAATGGCAACGGCCCCTTGCAGATTTCGAAAATTGCGATTGGCGGGGCTGATCCGCGCGACTTCTATCAAGTCAATGCCTGCCCAGCGAAACTTGCGGCGGGATCGAGTTGTACGATTACGGTTTTGTTTCATCCCACGGCGACTGGCACGCGATCGGCTCTTCTCGGCGTAGAGGACAATGGCGGCGGCAGCCCGCAGACGGTCGCGCTGAGTGGTACGGGAACTTAAGCGAAAGATTTACACGTGTGGAGGCCTTAGACTTTGCCCAAGGCGAGCCAGGGGCATCTGCCGCTACGTGAGTTTAAAAGTCGGCGGGGAATTTGGACGCAACTCTTTGCACTCTTGACAAACTCCATCGCGGCTGGAAACATGCTGTGGACAAGGGTTACGAGGGCATCCTTCTGCGCTGGCGCTTGTTGCTGTTACACCACTACCCGGGAAAACCTATGACTTGTATTGATCGAAGCTGCCGTGTCGTTTTGCTTGCTGTCATCTCACTTATGGCCGCACTGCCTATGTTCGCCACAACCATTCATGTTCCAGCCGACCAGCCCACGATTCAAGATGGTATTAACGCGGCCGCGAACGGCGACACCGTACTGGTCGAGTCCGGCACGTATTTTGAGAACATTAATTTCAACGGGAAAGCGATTACGGTAACGAGTGCAGACGGGCCTGTGGTCACGATCATTGATGGTGGCGCCGTAAACACCGTAGTTACTTTTAGCACCAACGAAACCACTGCATCCGTCCTGAGCGGATTTACCGTGCAGAATGGAAACAATGAATTCAACGGTGGTGGAATTATGATTGCCGGCGCCTCTCCAACCATTAAGGGAAACAGCATCGTCAACAATCTTTCGGGTAGCGGCGGTGGATTAAGCGTGCAATTCGGATCTCCTGTGATCGAGGGAAATTTCATCAGCCAGAATCGTGCGCAGTTTGGCGGCGGTCTTTATTTGGGTTTTTGTCCAGGCTCGCGGGTTGTCAGGAACGATTTCCGCGGCAATGAGGGTAGCTCTGGTGGAGGTGCCATTGCATTTTTCGGCGCCGGTCGCGTGGTCGTTGAAAACAACCAGTTCTATAGCAATATTTCCGCCACGCAGGGCGGTGCAATGTGGATTGTGAATGAAGCGGATGAATTGATTGTTCAAAACCTGTTTGTCCAAAATATTTCGACATCCGGCTCCGAGATATACAGCTTGATCCCGCAGAGTACCACCGGTTTCAGGATCATCAACAACACGATAGTGAGTAACAACCCGAATACAGATGCTGCGGTAATCGCTGACGGTTTCAACAAGAATGCAGTGCTGATCAACAATATAATCGCCGCAGGACCGGGCGAAACCGCTTTGCTCTGTAATCCCATCTATAAAGACGGTCCGCCAATTGTTCAGACCAATGACGCATATAGTTCAAGTGGGGCTGGATACTCAGGAACTTGCGGTAGTGATTTGGACAGATTTGGCAACATTTCCGAAGATCCCCAGTTTGTTGATGCATTGAAAAGCGACTTCGAGTTGCTCGCCGCTTCGCCAGCCATCAACGCAGGCAAAAACTTATCAGGCTTGCCCCAAAAAGACCTTGCCGGAAATCCCCGCATCGTTGGTGGAACGATTGATATGGGAGCATACGAGTATCAGGGCGATCGGTGAGGCTAATCTCTGCGTTCCGTCTCCGCCTTCTCGTACAGCTCATCAATTTCCCGCTGATAGCGGTCGGTGACGGCGCGGCGGCGTAATTTTAAGCTTGCGGTGAGCGCGCCGTTGGCGGAGGAAAATTCATCCGCGACCAGAAGCACTTTCTTTAATTGCTCATAGCGAGCCAGGCCTTGATTCAGCACACCCACGATATCTTCATAAACGCGATGCACCTGCGGATTTTTCACCAATTCTGCGCGCGATGAAACCGCCACGCCATTCTCCCGCGCCCATTCTTCGAGCACAGGAAAATTCGGCGCGATCAATACCGCAGGAAATTTCCGTTTCTCACCCAGCACAACAGCTTCCCCAACGAAAGGATTGTGCTTCAACGAATTCTCAATCGGCTGCGGGGCGATAAATTTTCCGCCGGAAGTTTTGATCAAGTCTTTTTTGCGGTCGGTGATGGATAAAAATCCGTCGGCGTCGAGATTGCCGATGTCGCCAGTCTTGAACCATCCGTCCACGAAGGCGTTGCGGGTTTCGTCGGGCATATGCCAATACCCCTGAAATACCGATGGCCCTTTCACCAGCACTTCGCCGTCATCGGCGATGCGCACCCGCAAATTTTCCAGCGGCTTCCCCACGGTGCCGATCTTGTGGTTTGCAGGATTATTGACAGCGATGACGGGGGAAGTTTCCGTCAGGCCGTAACCCTCATGAATGCGAATGCCGACATCGGCAAACCACTCGGCGAGTTCCTTGCCCAGCGGCGCGCCGCCGGAGATGAAAAGCCATGCGCGCCCGCCCATCCCCGCGCGAATTTTGGAAAACACGAGATGGTCGGCGATTTTCCAGGACCATGATGTTGGTTCCTGTCCGGCTAAAATTCCGCGGCGATGTGCCTTGCCAACCGATAAAGCCCAGCGGTAAATGGCATGTTTAGGGAAGCCGCGGGTCTTGATTTCCGTCTGGGCGTGGATTTTTTCGTACACTCGCGGCACGCCGACAAAAATCGTGGGGCGAATTTCGGTGAGCGCCGAAGGCAGTTGTTCGAGGAAGGGAACGTAGGCCAGCGTCACATGGTGATATAGCATGGCGAAATCCACGTGCCGGGCCGTGACATGCGAAAGAGGCAGAAACGAGAGGGCGCTGTCTCCGGGTTTTACGCCAAAAGGTCGGAGTGAGCAGGCAATGTTCGTTGCCATATTGGCGTGAGTCAGCATCACGCCTTTGGGCGTTCCGGTTGTTCCCGACGTGTAAATAATCGTCGCCAGGTCTTCCGGTGTTACGGTGGCAGATTCCATGTCGAGGCGGACATCGCGCGAAGTTGGCCCCGCAAGCATGATGGCCGACATCGGTGTGACGTATTGGGGGTCGGCTCCGGCGACTTCATCCATGATGACGGCGCGTTCCAGTTTGGTTTCGTGGCGCACGACCATCGCTTTCTGCAATTGCGCCTCAGAAGAAGTAAAAATAATTTTTGCGCCGGAGTCGTTGAGAATGTAGGCGGTTTGCTCGGCGGTCAGCGTGGCGTAGATGGGAACGGAAATCGCGCCGAGGAGCTGGCAGGCGAAATCGGCGATGGTCCACTCCGGACGATTCTCGCTGAGAATGGCAACCCGATCGGCTTTCTTAATTCCCTGATCGCGCAGCCAGCGCGCGGTTCCCACGACATTGCGATATAACTCGCTCGAGGAAGTCGAAACCCAATGGCCAGCCTCGCGGTGCATCATGACCACGCGTTCGTCGCGCTCCACGATGGAAAAAAAGATGTCGTTTAGAGTGTTCAGGCTCATTCTTGCAATCGGAAATAGATGACTGCACTCTACTGTTTTTCGCGAAGAGAGGCAACGCAAGTTTGACGCTGGGAAACCCCGTTGTTATCATCGAAATGCGGGGTGGAGCAGTCTGGTAGCTCGTTGGGCTCATAACCCAAAGGTCGTAGGTTCAAATCCTACCCCCGCAACCAAATTCGTCAATGAGTTACGAGCGCCGGTCATTGGGCGCTTTTTGCTTTTGTCCGTCTTTTGTCCGCGCGGTTTCACGATGGAATGAGCACGATGCGTGTAAGGCGGAGCGCTGATCTTTGGGATGCTTTGGGGGATGCTCTGGGGGGATGATCTGGCGACGGCTTCTTGGTTTTGTTGCTCCGCGGCTCGATCCTTCGGAAACCGTTGTTACTATTCTGGCTTAAATTTCACTGAGGCCATCGGCTCGCTGCCCCAATGTTTGTGACCGACGGTCGCTCTCGGCGAAAATAAACCAGATATTCCACGTGATCTCGCAACTTCAGATTGACACGCGTGAGTGATTCCCTGAGAATAGGCCTGCTTAGGTTCTATGGGCTCGATTCGCGGCCTCCCCCATTCCTTGCGGATTCCCTTGTCTTAAAGAACCAAGCGATCAGCCTCACGAAACTTCTGTTTTTAACCGACCGGCGTTCGCTGCTTGAT
>JAJPHW010000077.1 GCA_021325035.1 Terriglobia bacterium | reverse complement strand
TCGGCGATGTCCTTCTCGATGAGAAACTCTATTAGTTCTTTCAGTTCTTTCTGATTCATCGTGGCGGAGGGACCATTTCCTTATTGATTCAAACAGCCAGATTAAACTGTAATGAGTTCCTTACTATCGGGCGCAAGCACTTCGCACCCATTCTTTGTAACCAAAACCATATCTTCAATGCGTACGCCGAACTTTCCCGGAAGATAAACACCCGGTTCTATCGTGACCACCATGCCCGGCTGTAATACTTGACTCTGCCCAGCGGCAAGACGCGGCGCTTCGTGAATCTCTAATCCTACCCCATGACCGGTGGAATGAGTAAAGTATTTGGCTAAGCCATTTTTTTGCAATACTTTACGACAAGCTGCATCCACTTCTCCAGCGATAATACCGGGTCGAACCGCCGCGATTCCCACTTTTTGCGCTTCAAGCACTGCAGCATAAACATCGCGTTGCTTTATCGACGGACGGCCTTTGAAAACGGTGCGCGTCCTGTCTGAACAATAGCCCGCGAGTATAACACCGAAGTCGCAAACCACGAACGAGCCCTGCGGAATCTTCGCATGGCTGGCACGCGCGTGAGGAAGCGAAGAGCGTTCGCCACCAGCGATTATCGTCGAAAACGACATGGCTTCCGCCCCGGCTTTTCTTGCCACAAATTCCATGCTTGCAGCCACTTCCGATTCTTTTTTGCCGCTTTTTATCCCCGAAATCGCCGAAGAAATAAGACTTCTTCCCACTTTAGCCGCTTCTTTCATCAGTTTGATTTCATCCGCATCTTTGATCATGCGGGCTTGCTCGACCAAGGCTGGCGCTTCCACTAATTGAAGTTTGGCCAATTTATGGATCAAACGAGAACGCTGGGCTACGGTCAAGTGCTCGGCTTCAATGCCTAAACGCATACTCTTGGCGGATTTTGGCTTCGTGAAATGGTCTGACAGCCAGGATGCGGCCGCATCTACGGGGCTGGTTGGCACGATTACGATCTTCGCGCCTTGCACTTCCGCCTTTGCTTGCTGAGTGTAGCGGCCATCGCTGAAGCATATGGCTGCGGTTTCAGTGACCAGCAAAGCAGCCGCGCTACCGGTGAATCCGCACAAGTAGCGAATATTGGGTAAGTGCGTGATTAGAAAGATATCGAGATGATGCTCGCCGAGCGTGCTTTGCAGGTTGTTGAGGCGGCGCTTGTGGTTCACATCTAAGTTTAGCAAGGAAAGGAACGGATATTCTCGGCGCAAAACGAAACCGCCGTTCCTGATCGTTTCTTCAGGAGACGGCGGCTGTCTTTACTTCTACGTCGCTTACTAAACTTTCAAACTATGTCTGAATCACACGCGGAGTAATGAAGAAGATCAGCTCCTGGTTTTGAGTACTGACCTGCGTGTGTTTGAACAAGTTGCCAAGGTAGGGGATGTTACCCAACAAAGGCACCTGCGTTACGTTGATTGAGTTCTGGGCCTGGATGACGCCGCCGATTACAACGGTGCCACCATCGGTCACGAGGACTTGCGTCGTGGCCTGCTGAGTTACGAGTGTCGGGTTGCCCTGAACCGTACGGCTGAAGTCAGGAGTTGTATTTTCCACGTCCACGTTCAGGAAGATCGTGCCTTCCGAGGTGATCTGCGGAACCACGGTCAACCGCAGGAACGCATCCACATAGCTGACGGTCGGCGGGCCACCCAACTGGGCCTGAGTGACGATCGGTACGCGCGTACCTTGCTTCACGACAGCCTGAATATTGTTCTGAGTGACAACGCGCGGACGAGAGAGAATCTTGAGCAAACCGCGAGATTCGGCCATGCTGAGAATCGCATCAATCTGCACGTATTTGCTGGCGTTAAGAAGTGTGATGCCGCTGGTGGGACTGGTTGATCCCAGGTTCGAGAACAGCGGAATCTGTGCCAACGTTGTAGGCGATGGCGCCGAACTACCGACGACAGGATAGAGCGGTGTTAAGCCAAACGTACCGACTGGTGATGTTCCCACTGCGGGCACGCCCGTCAGAGACGTCGCGCTGTTGCCGAAGCCGAATCCCAACTGTGTACCGATATCGCGGGCAAAACCGCGGGTTGCGGCCACGACGCGAGCTTCGATTTCGACTTCTTGCGTCTTACGGTCCAACTGGGTCAAGAGACGGTCGAGGCCGGGCATGACCGACGGAATGTCGGAGATGATGACGGCGTTGGTGCGATCGTCAGAAATTACATCTCCACGTTGCGAGAGGAATTTCTTGACGGTCATAACAACATCTTTGGAGTGCGCATAGCTCAGGAAGCGGGTAACCGTAACCTTGTCTACAGCCAGGGCTTCAGCAGCCTGCTGTTCGCGGCGATCATCAGCTTCTTTCTTCAGCGTGTCCACGGTCGCGATGCGAAGAACATTGCCTTCCAACTGGCGGGCAAGATCGTTGTTCTTGAGCACGATGTCGAGAGCCTGGTCCCACGGCACGTCGTCGAGCACGATGGTTAGCGTGCCTTTGACGTTGGGGTCGAGCACCACATTCAATCCGCTGATTTCGTGGATTAAGCGGAAGAAATCTTTCAGATCAACGTCCTTCAAGTTCACCGAGATTGGTTCGCCGGTGTACTTGGGACCGTTGGTGGCAGACTTGGATGCCATCTGTACTTTCTGTTCGGCCGCCAGATTCACAGCCGGTTGAATCGCATTAGGATTCGACTGCTGCATCGCGGCGCTGGCCGTCGGCAATAAATTCGTCTCGGGCCGCTCGACAAACTTCGAAGCGGCTTCGGCAGCGCGCACAGGCTGTGCGTTCGCATCCTTCGGCGTATAAGTCGGTTCGACGACGACGAAGTTGTTCGCCACCTGATTGGCGGATGCCGGCGGCGCAGTCTCCGCAGCCGGTTTGCTGGCAGAAACTTGGGCCGGTACCTTCACCGGAGCCGGCGCGACATTGGCCGCGGCGGTCGCAGGCGTGTTCGTCTTGTCATGGAGCTTCAGGACGAAGCGATTGTCGCCGGCGGAAGCCAGATCGTATTGGCAGGCGCGAACCAGATCCACAACCACGCGAGTGGTCGGCGGATTCTGTCCGTCCATGCCGATACGGACGCCCTTCACGTTGTCGCTACCGACGCTGATATGTCCTTGCGCGGTCGCGGCGACGGTGTTGGGTAAATCCAGCACCAGACGTGCCGGAGAATCCAGCGTGCTCAGCTTGGGAGTCACCGCTCCCCGGGCCGTAAATTCCACGTTGAGTCCATCCGTACTCCGCGTTACGTTCACCTTTTCGAGCGCGGCGCGCCCAGTTCCCGTGGTGCCCGTTCCCGGCGTCTCGGCCGCTGCCACCAGTACGAATACCAGCAGCGGTAGAAAAACACTCAGCAGTTGCTTTCGCATTTCGCTTCTCCCTCGATTGGGCTCGCGCTGTGCTCGCCCCAAAATCTGTCGAATTTCAGTTGCGTAGTTCATGTTGTTACACCGCCGGGGTCGTGAGTTTTTTGGTCACTTCCCGGGTCAGCGGCTTGCCCAGCTTGTCTTCGTAGGTCTCGCTGAAAACCACCGAATCACCGGTGATCTTCAAAACGTACCCGTTAAATACGGGATCGTTTTCCCGCAGGAAATATGCCTTGTCGAGAGCGTTGGTGACGACTGCGATCATGCCGCCATCGGATTTAATGACGCCCTTGAGATTGATCTGATCGATGGCCAGGCAGCGCTTGCCCGTGCTGCATCCCGAACCGGTCGTGCCAGTTCTTACGGGGCTGATGAATGGATCGCGCTGTCCGGTGTAACTGAATTCCTTGGTCGTGCTTTTGGTGTTGGCCGCGGTCTTGCTGTCTTCTACTGCAACCTGGCCTTTGTTGTCGGCAGCCTTCGCGTCCTTTATGGCTTCCGCAGCCTTGTTGATGGCTGTTTCTTTCTGAGGCGCCGGAGCCGACGATTTCGCGTCAGCAGGTTTAGCTACATTAGCAGCCACAGGAGCCGTTTTCGCAGCAGTTGAAGCGACGTTGATATTGGCATTCGTCGGTTTCTGAGTACCTACAACCGGAACCGAAGTGGCCTTGCCAGCTTGAGCTTTTACCGGCTGAATCTGTGCGGATTGCGCGGGTTGAGCCTTCGCAGTCTGTGCAGTGGTCGCATTATTTGTCGTTTTGGCCGAAGGAGCTGCCGAGGCGGCTTGTGCTTTTACAGGCTGAGCCGACGCCGGCTGTGACGCAGCAGCAGTCTTGGCGGCAGGCGCCGTTGCTGTTTTGTTGGCAGCGAGCGCTGACGCCATATTTGCGCTGGCGGCAGGTTTCGCATTCGGCGTTGCCGTTTGCGGCTTCGCAGCGGTCGCGGTATTAGCAACCAGCTTTCCCGACTGCACTTGTGCCGGGCTCGGCTTGGCGTTTGCCGGGGCCGCCGGCTTCGCATTGTTGTTCGCCGGAGCCGTGGGCTTCGGTTGCGAACCCATGAGCTTAGCCTTCAGCGTATCGAACCAGCTAGGGCTCGAGGCTTGCTGGTTTGTGGCCTGTTGTCCCAGGGCCGTACCAGCCAGCAGAATCGAAATGTAAATTCCAGTCGTCAGTTTCATAGGGCTCTCCTACTTCTTGGCCGGCGTGCTCGCTGGCGGCTCAGAATCGTGACTGAAAAATGTGCTCGCGTTGCAAGTCGCCACGATGCTCTCGTTCGGGGCGTACTGGTAAGTACGCTTGGTCTTTGCATCCGAGGGCTTCTTCGTGGTCGAAACCAGAAGATTGGAAATGTTGACGATGCGCTCCAACTTGCTAACGCGATCGAAGAAATTCACCATGGAGTAGTACGGACCATCGAGTTCCATGTCGAATGGCAGCTCGCTGTAATACTCTTTGGTGGCAACCGGCTTGGCAGTGTAGCGGCGGATTTCGATGCCGGCCTTCACTGCTTCCGCATCCATCATCTTCATGAAGTTATCAACTTCTTTTTCATCGGGCACGATGTGGCGCTCAATTTCCAGCTGCTGTTTCAAGCTCGCGACTTGACGTTCCATTTCAGCCAATTTCGGCCTGTAGGATTCCAGTTCCGCGTTCTCGCGCAGCTTGGTTGCGAGCTTCTGTTCGTCCGCAGCATTGGCTTCCCTCTGCGTCTTGAATACCGTGAAGTAGAGCGCAGCGGTCAACAACACTGCACCGCCCAATAGCGTCGCCCATTGCTTGATGCTTGCCGGAATTTCGTTAAAGTTAAAATTCGCCATGGTCTCCGCCTTTAGGACTTCCCTTTTTCGCAGCTCAGCGTGAATTGGAACGCTTGCATGTCTTTGTACTGATCGTCCTGATAGGTTTCTTTGATTTCGATGTTGTGGAAGTAGCCGGTCTTTTGCAAATTGCCGATGAGATTAGCTACCGCATCCGTGCTCAGCGCCATGCCTTCGATGTCCACGCTGTTGCCCTGGTCCTTCATGTTGTTGAGCCACACCGCTTCGGTTCCGTTCACGGTATCGCCCATCATGGCCATCAGGCTTACGGGACCAGCCTGGTTCGTACGAAGCTGATCAATCACGTCCACGCGGCGCTTGTAAGCATCCGCCTGCTTCTGACGTTCGAGATAGCGCGCTTTCACATCTGCGAGTTCGCGGTTCTTGCGTTCCGCGACTTCGATTCTTTGTTCGGTGCTTTTCTTCTGCGCGTCCAGTTGATGCCAGTAGCCAAAGTTGATGGCGCCGACGATTCCAGCCACGATCAGAAACTTGACTCGTGGTGAACCGACATCTCCCACCTCCATGACTGGAGCGGATGATGCGCCTCCGCGCTTGCCTTTCGCTTTCGCGATGCCCAGCAGGTTAATTTTGATCATAGGTTTTCAAAACTCCTTAAGGCCAAACCCACCGCTACTGCCAGTTGGCCCGCGTTCTGCTCAATCAATTCCATCCCCTTGCCCGCTGGGGGCGTAATGCGCTGAAAGGGATTCAGAATTTCGACTGGCAGCGAAAATTCCTGCCGCAACGCTTCCACCAGTCCGGGGACCTTGGAAGATCCGCCTGCGACATAAATCTTCTCGATGTGCTCACCCGCTGCGCTGGCCCGGAAGAAGTCGAACGTCTTCTGGATTTCCAGCACTATGATTTCGGTCACCTGCTGCAAAATCGGGGTCTTCGCATCTTCGCTGACCGTGCCAACTTTGTTACCCAGCTTCAGCGACTCCGCGTCATCAAAGCTCAAATCCAGTTCTTTCTGGAGCGAGTCGGTGTACTGATGTCCGCCAACGCTGACGTCGCGCGGGAACAATGGCGTCGTGCCCTTCACGATGTTGATGTTCATCACGCTCGCGCCGAGGTTCAGCAATGCCACCACCTGTCCGGGCGCCGGCTCGTAGTTGTATTCGTAGCAGTTCTGAAGCGCCAGGGAATCGATGTCCACAATAGCCGGGGTTCGGCCTGCCATCGAGAGCACGTTGGTGTAGTTGAGAATCTTGTCCTTTTTCACGGCGACCAGCAGAACATCCATCTGCGGGCTGCCCGGTTCTTCCGAAAGAATCTGGTAATCGAGATTCACGTCGGCCAAATCGAAGGGAATGTGCTGTGCGGCTTCCTTCTCGATGGTTTCTGCCAATTCTTGATCGCTCATGGTCGGCAGAGAGATTTTCTTCACGATGACCGAGTGGCCGCTGACCGCAGTCGCAACCTGCTTGGTCTTGATCTGGTTATCGGTGAACAGCTTGGAAATAGCGCTTGAAACCGTGCCCGAGTCCACGATCATGGAATCCACGACGATATCTGGAGCCAGCGGTTCCAGGCCCAGGTGCGTGACTTCAATACCTGACCGGCTCTTTTTCAGCTCTACAGCCTTAATGCTGGAAGAGCCCACATCCAGACCTACGATCGATTTCGCTCCTAATCCAAACATGTGGCCACCTTTTGCTCGTTGTATGCCGCAAGCCGAAGCCTGCGTCGTTTTAAACTCCGGCTGACTTTCCAGCCGCCTTCGATTTCGTTTGCCCCTCTGCTTGCGAGGACTTCTCTTCCATCCACTGGTCGAGCTTTGATTTCTTGAAGCGCCAACGATTGCCCAACTTGAAAGCCGGGATCGTCTGCTCGCCGACGTACTTATATAACGTGTCCGGACTCACACCCAGGTATTGCGACGCCTGGCGAATATTCATCACTTCCCGCGAGTCGGCCATAGTTTCCTTGTGGTCCCCTTCTGAAACGCATTCTGGGGAATCACAGTGAGCCGAGCATATATCAAGGCGAAAACTCGGAAGGGCTGGGGAGTATTTCCGTGTTTTGCTGGGGTTTTTGAGGTTTTTATGGAAGGTAACCGAAATGGAATTACAAGCGATGTCTATATATTGCGGTAGCAGCCGTATTTAAATCTATTAGTTGTATATGAGGCAAGAGGCGTGGGAGTCATTACCGGGAACGATAACCAAAGTACCAGAGACGGTACGGAAGTCGTTGTACGTGAGGAAGAAACAGGGTGAGAAACGCAGCAAAAACCCAACAAATACAGGCAAATATCGTCGTTTGTTAATGCGAGGAGCCCGTGGTTGTGTCCGAAACTGGAGTACCAAGAACCGCATCGGTATTAGGAACGCCACGGCTAACGGCCAGGCGGCCATCACGAGACCATGCCTGAGAATTGATGTTCATGTCGGTAAAGTGGGTGATTTGAGTCGGCTTACCGCCTGCGACAGGGACGGACCAAAGATTGTCCGCATCCCCTTGTCGCAACTTATAGGCGATCGAGCGACCGTCCGGCGTCCACGCGAAATTGGCATCGCGATATGCCTGGACATCTAAAAAAATTGGCGCCATACGCGTCACTTCAGGTGGCGTCTTAGAAATATCCAAGACCGCGGGAACATGCTCGCCATTCTCGCCGCGAATCACCGCGAACAGGTGATGGGTGTCGGGTGAGACCGCCATCCCATCGCCGAAGATGAAACCAGACCACGCTTGGATGGGAGCACCGCCTTCAATTGAAACCTTTGTAAGGGTCTGGCCCAGTTCTTTGGTGAAGTGAACGAAGTAAGCCCATGTTCCCTCAGAAGCGAGCACCGGAAAGCCGAAGGTCAACTTCGGGTCGGTCAATTCAACAAGTTGAGATCCATCCAGGTTCACGCGCAGCAACTGAGACTGGGGAAATCTTAGCGAAAAAATGACTTTGCCACTCGGAGATACGCTGGGGTCTGAGAAGGCAGCGTCGTTCTTCTGGAAAATGGCGTGGGCATTGCTGCCATCGGCATTAACCACCCAAAGTTGACCCTGTCGGCCAAAGTCTCGAGTCATCACGAGCTGTCCATCCTTGGTCCAGGCAAGACCTTCTTTGCCGTCGGCCGTAGTTGAGCTCGTGGATATGACTTTAAAGTCGGAGACGCCCTTGGAAGCGACAAAAACTGAATCCTGAGGCGCGGCATGCAATGTAATCATGGTGCCGTTTGAGGCGATGGAGACACCCTGATAACCGACAAAATCATCCGTGAGCTTGGTCTTCTGGCCGCTGGGATACGCAACATCCCAAATTTGCGGGGCGCTATTGCGCTCGTCGCCCATCGAAATCAGGAAACCGGCGCTCTGGAGGTTCCAGCTAAAACCATACGCAAAACCCGGCAGTTCGATCAGCTGCGGCGGAGCTTTGAGATCGGCCAGCGATAGTACCGCGATTTTCGAAACCAAGGCATCCGCTACGAAATCGTAAACGAAAGCGATATGCGCTCCATCCGGCGACCATTGCGGCACGTCAAATGAATCCCGTCCTACCGCGATGGAAGACAAGTAAGTACTGTCGGCTGAATTGAATGCGGTCGTTTCACCTGTTCCGTCAGTTCCGGCGATAATTAACTGCGTCCCCACAGTTTTTGCGTCCCCGCGGACGAAGGCGAGGCGTTTGCCATCTGGCGAAAAACCTATGCTGGACGCCGCATTCGTAAAGACAACCCGTACCGGGCCGCCCAGAATGGGCACAGATTTGATGGATTCTTCCGCAAAGAAATACACATAATCTCCGCTCGGACTAAATACCGGTTCCTGACAGCAACCCGCGCCCGCCGGAACAATTTCGACGTCACTGCCCGTAGCAATGGAAAGCGTATGTAGGGTGAGGCCTTCTGGCTTGCTTAACACATAAGCAAGGAATTTCCCGTCAGGCGAGATAACAGCATTTCGAACTTTGCCATTGAATGTGAGTTGGCGGAATGAATACTGAGTGGATGCAGTCTTCGCGGGTTTGCGTCCAAACATATAGAAAGCCACACCGGCGCAAATCGCCAAAGCCACAGCGCCAGCCAACAGAGGCCAGCGCCGGCGCACAAGGCCAGCGGCTATTTGACTATCGGAACTGTGCGCCGCAGCCGACGCCGAACTCACAGCCTTCGGCGAAGCAGCGCTCACCTGCTCTTCCGCGTCATGTATTCCTGCCGCAGAAATTCCCGACCGGCTCGACTCGGTGTCCCGCTTGAGCCGCTGCAGGTCAGCTCGCATTTCCGAGGCGTGTTGGTAGCGCAGATTGCGGTCTTTTTCCAACGCCTTGTTAATGATGCGTTCGAGTTCGGCTGGCAAGTCTGGATTCAACCGAAGCGCAGAAGCGGGAGCTGAATCGAGTATCGCCTTAAAAATGACTCCCGAGCTTTCACCGCGAAAGGGCACAAGACCGGTCGCCATCTCGTACAAGACCGCGCCGAAAGAAAAGAGATCGGTACGGGCATCGAGTTCCTTGGCACGCACCTGCTCAGGCGACATATAGGCGATCGTTCCCAAGGTTGCCCCGGGACTGGTCAAATGTTGGGCTTCCAAAGTGCCGGTCATCGTATTAGCCGATGCGATCTGGCTGGAGGAACCGTCTTTCGTTGTAACCTTCGCCAACCCGAAATCGAGCACTTTCGCGTGACCGCGATCGGTAACAAAAATATTTGCGGGCTTAATGTCGCGGTGGACGATGCCTTTGGAATGCGCCGCATCCAGGGCATCCGCAATTTCAATGGCGAGCGGCAGCATCGTCTCGGTATCCATGGGCTTCGATCCGATCCGATGTTTCAGGGTGAGGCCTTCCAAATACTCCATGACGATGTAGGTTTGGCCACTCTCGCTGCCAATCTCATGAATCGTGCAAATGTTGGGATGGTTCAGTGCCGACGCAGCCCGGGCTTCGCGGCGGAAGCGCTCAAGCGCGGCGGGATCGTTGGCGAGATCATCGGGCAGAAATTTCAGGGCAACAAAGCGGCCAAGCGAAAGGTCTTCGGCCTTATAAACCACACCCATGCCGCCGCCGCCCAACTTGTCAATGATGCGGTAGTGAGAGATGGTTTGCCCAATCATAGTTTGGCCGAATTATGGATGTGGGAATGGTATTGATTGCGGAGCGGAGCCGTCAACCAACGACACAAAAATTGTCGAGTTAACAGCCGGCTCCAAGCGCTCGTGAAGCACCATTCAGAGTGCGGATTTCATGCAAACACTCGCGGTTATCTGTAAACTTATGTGCATTGTGGGAGGTGAATGATGTTAAGGCTTCTTACATACTTGGCTTCACTTTCGCTGTTTTGCGTTATTGCCCAGGCACAGCAATATGAAGTTCTGCATGCTTTTCCGGCTTTTTCCGGCGATGGAAGAGCGCCAACGGGCAACCTTGTGTTCGATCAATCGGGCAACTTGTACGGCACGACGAGTGCGGGCGGAAGTTCGCTTAGCTGCCAAAGCGATGGGTGTGGAACCGTGTTTAGACTTTCCCTCAATGCTGACGGCAGTTGGACAGAAACGGTAATTTACAACTTCTGTGCCTCTGATCCTAGCTGTCCCGACGGCACTGCTCCCGTTGGCGGACTCGTATTTGACACAAGCGGAAACTTATACGGCACTGCGTCCGAGGGAGGTGTGGGCCCGTGCCCGGTCCTTGGCCGTGGCTGTGGAACGGTATTCGAACTATCACCATTAGGAAACGGCAGTTGGGCTGAAAAAACTCTGTTTCAATTCTGTAGTGACGTCGCAAATGGACCGTGCCCTTCGGGATCCTTTCCCACAAGCGGTCTGGCTCTTGATCCAGCGGGAAACATCTATGGAACGACCGAGTCGGGTGGCAGCGGACACACACTTTTCGGATATACGGCTGGAGTAGTGTTCGAACTATCACCAAGCGCTCCTTTCTGGAAGGAGAAGGTGCTTCACAATTTTTGCACACTCGGCAACGAGACTTCTTGCCCTGACGGGGCGGAGCCGACCGGAGTCACGCTCCATAACTCTGGAAAGATATACGGCACGACAGCTTACGGTGGAACCGTTTACTCAACTGGTGGGACGGTTTACGAACTATCCCCCCATTCGGGCAAATGGGTAGAAACCGTTTTGTACTCGTTCCCGCGCGATTCAAATCCGCAAGCGCCGATAACCTTTGACCAGTTCGGCAATTTGTATGGCACCCTTTTTTCAACCGGCGGCTACGGAGGCGTATTCAGGCAGAACAGTGGCGGCAGAGACTACAAGTTTTTATTCGATGGGATGGATGGCTCCAATCCAGCATCTGGAATAATTGTGGACCCGAAGACTGGGGATACATATGGCACTACCACCGGAATTAAGGCAAACAACGGCGGAAATGTTTTCAAACTTGATCCATTCGGCAACGAGACGGTCCTATATAGTTTTTGCGCGCAGCCAGGATGCTCCGATGGGGATGAACCCATGAGCTTGATCGAGGATGTTCACGGTAATCTCTTCGGCACTACCTATGGAAGCGGATCCGCAGGGGACGGCGTGCTGTTCGAAATCACGCCCTAGTTGCTTGCCCCAAAGAGCCGATACGGACACGTTGAAGGATGGTACGTTGCCCAGGAATCTATTTTCGACTTAGAACAATCAGCGAGTAATCGCCGATCGGGATCGTGGCGCTATAAGGTTGGTCACCGTACGGAACATTCAAAGCGACAACTTGCCCACTCGGCCCGACGTTACCGAAATCGCTGCTATAAGCCGTGCTATCGCTATTGAAGAGAACTTGCCACGTTCCGCCATAAGGCAGGCCGATTTCGTAACCTCCGCTGAAAACGGTTCCGCTCAAGTTGGCGATCACGATGACATCGTCTGACCCCGGCGAAGATTTGTTGTAGCGGTCATAGACGAGAACGTCATTCTTCTTGTCCTGCTGATAAATGTTTAGATCAGGATCCGTCAGGCCGGGAGTATCGTCTGCCGCATTCGTGCGCAGACCGACAAGATTTCCATAAAGTTGCACAATGCCAGACCACGTCGTGGCGTTGTTCCAGTTCAACGGGGTTTTGTTGTCGAGGTAACTGGCATCGAGAAATTCATCGCCTTGAAAAATCATCGGCACTTCAGGGGACGTGAACATAATCGCCGCACCCAGAGCGGCTTTCTTGCGTGCAATGCGGCTTGTGGGGTCTTGCGGATCTACCAATTGATAGAGCCGCGAGTTTTTCGTCGTTAACTCGTTATGCGACTCGACATAGGCGACGCTCTGCAAATAAACATTGTTGAAAGTCGAAGTCATGCCCGAAACGACATCCGCGAGGTTGATGGGATTCGACGACGGAAAATCTTTGCGGACGAAATAACCCAGCGTGGCATTCCATTGCGAATCAAAACCCAGTCCTCCGCTTGCGACCGGTATTGTGTCCAAGGATTGCTTTTTACTGAAGGAAAGGTCTTCCGCAATTTTGAATGACTGCGGCCAAGTGGTATTAGCGTTTTGCAGTAATTTCACCCCATCGGGTAATGCCACTCCGGGTTGGCCCGTATTGGGGTCATTACCGACGCCACCTCCCCACGCATTGTAGATATTGGAGATAGAGTCCCAACGCAAACCGTCGGCATGATATTCGTCGAACCACATTTCAATCTGGCCGGAAATGTAATTTTGCGCAATCGGATAGGAATAATCGGGCCGCGGTCCCCAAGGAGACTGTTCGCGATCTCCGGTGGAAGCCACTTCATCATAGAAATAAATGCCACCGGGAAAACTCGTCGTATGCCAGCCATCGAAGTCGTTATCAGCGAGGTCGAACGGCCCCCAGTGGTTGTGAACGACATCGAGAATCACCGCGAGGCCTTGTTGATGACAGGCATCCACGAAAGCCTTCAGATTGTCTGGGCCGCCATATTCATCGTTGTCCACTGCATATTGATCCGTTGGCCCGTAGGGGTTGGCATAAACGCCATCAAATTGCGTGACCGGCAAGAGTTCAACAGCATTAAATCCCATGTCTGTGATGGCACTTAATTTGGCGATGGAAGATTGAAATGTTCCCCATTGTGAAGACGTGGCGTTGAACGTACCTGTGTGCATCTCGTAGATGGCGAGTTTATTCAACGAAGGAGGCTGGAAATTTTGATCATGCCAAATATAAGTTGTCGGGTCGTAAGTCAACGCGTGTCCTTTCGCGTGCGTCACTGCGCGAGCATTGGGATCGCGGCGAGTGATGGAGCCAAAGTCAGGCGTCGTGATGACATAGTCGTAGTACTGGTTCACGCCGATACCGGGTACGTCCACGCACCAGTAGCCAGACGAACCTTGAGCGACGAGCGCAACAGAACGATTAGAGAAAGGATCTTTTACCGAAACAGAAGACGCATGGGGCGCCCAAACGCGGAACGACACACCTTGATAAGGGCCACCGGGCGGATACGGAACATTGCCTGCTTCATTACCCGCGTGGCACTGTGCAAATGAGGCAATCTCCAACGCAGCAAGAATCAGGACCAACTGCGGCAATGCAAATTTTGCAATGCGACGCAGTGAGACCATGATCAATATTCCGCAAGCGATTTCATGGCTTCGAAAAGATCATTTGCCTGCGGCAGAATCACGTCTTCCAGAATCGGCTGATAAGCCACGAATACATCCTTTGCTGCGACGCGTTTTACAGGCGCATCGAGATGGTCGAAGAGTTGATCGCCGATGCGTGCGGCGATTTCAGCGCCATATCCCCAGCTAAGGGTGTCTTCGTGCGCGACGATCACACGATTTGTTTTCTTGACGGATTGTTCGATTGCATCCCAGTCAAACGGATTCAGGCAACGCAGATCAATGACTTCGACGCTGACTCCCTGCTTGCGCTCGATTTTTTGCGCGGCTTGCAGGGCACGCGGAACGACCGCGCCATAGGTAATCACAGTCATGTCAGTTCCCGGTTGCGCGATTCGAGCTTTACCAAAGGGAATCATGTAATCCGGGCCGGGATAGGGCGCCCGGCCGTAGGTTTCGCGGTAGAGACGCTTGTGCTCAAGGAACAAAACGGGATCGTCGCAACGGATTGATGTGCGAAGGAGTCCAGCGGCATCGAGAGCATTTGAGGGAAAGACAACTCGAAGTCCGGGAATGTGAGTAAACGTACTCTCCCCGCATTGCGAGTGGTAAATCGCGCCGCCGGTGAGGTATCCGCCAATTGCGACGCGTACGACTGCGGGGGAGGAAAACCCATTGTTCGATCTCCACCGGATGAGGGGCAGCTCATCGCGCAGCTGCATCATCGCAGGCCAAATGTAGTCGAAGAACTGAATTTCGACGACGGGCTTCATGCCGCGAGTGGCCATGCCGGTGGCACGCCCGACGATATTTGCTTCCGCTAAAGGCGAGTTGAAAACGCGATCAGAACCAAACTCAGCCTGCAATCCGGCCGTCAGCTTAAACACTCCGCCTTTTCCCTTAATCAATTTCTGCTGCAAATATTCTTCACGACTGCAATCGGCAACGTCTTCGCCAAAGATCACAATGCGTTCGTCACGCTTCATCTCATCACGGAGAGTTGAATTGATGAGATCAGCCATGGTTTTTGAGGCTGGAACTTTCCCATCTTTACTTTCAGCCTCGATTGGTTCTGTATCAAATGCAGATGACGTTGGGTCGAGGTCGGGTGAATAAATGAATTTTTCGACGGTATCAATTGCGGGAAAGGGCGCAGCCAGAGCGCGGTCTGTCGCTTCCTGCAATTCGTCTTCGACCTGCTTTTCCAGCTTGTTGATGCCTTTCTCGTCTAGAATGCCTTCACGAATCAACAGCATCTGCAAACGCATGATGGGATCGCGGGCAGCATCGCGCTGGCGCTCCGTCTCAGGCCGGTAAAGTTTTTCGTCGTCCGACAAAGAATGTGAATAAGGGCGGATCACGTGCGCGTGAATGAACGACGGCCCCAATCCCTCGCGGCAGTAGGCTGCGGAGCGAGAGAATGCAGCATAGCTTGCCGCCAGGTCCGTTCCATCCACTTCTTCGAAGTGGAAATTAGGGAAGCCGGAAACCAGACGCGAAATGTTGCCGCCGGCTGTTTGTACTTCGACGGGAACCGAAATTGCGTACTCGTTATCCTGGACGACGAAAATCACTGGCAGCTTTCGGTTGGCCGCTGTGTTCATCGCTTCCCAGAATTCGCCTTCGCTGGTAGTGCCATCGCCAAGTGAAACATAGGTCAGTTCATCGCTGACGAATTTCACATCTTTGAATTGGCGGTAATCGCCTTCGGCCTTTTCAGCCGCTTCGGGATGATCAGCAAAATATTTCCCAGCCTCAGCACAACCCACAGCCTGCAAAGCCTGCGTGCCGGTAGGAGAAGATTGCGTGACGACATTCTGCCGGGGAAATCCCCAGTGCGAAGGCATCTGCCGTCCTCCGGATTGCGGATCATCGGCCGCGCCGACCGCAGTTAATAACATTTCGTAAGCGGTCGCACCTAAAGTCAGGCACAAAGCGCGATCGCGATAGTAGGGGTAGTACCAATCTGTTGGGCGAAGCGCCAATCCAGCGGCCACACCGATAGCCTCATGTCCCGCGCCGGAAATCTGGAAGAAAATCTTTTGCTGGCGCTTGAGCAAAATCTCGCGGTCATCCACCTTGCGCGACATATACATCGTGCGGTATGCCTCAACCATCTGGGCCCGCGAAAGACCTTCATAAGTCTTGGTAGCTGTGAGATTTGCCTTGCTCATGACCGCTACTTTGGATGGGGTTTTCGTGCTTGTTGCCATCGATTTACCTGCCAGACCGGGAGTTGGAAACTACTTCTTCATTGTAAACGCCGATGCAGAGTTCTGATAGGGAGAATATCGGCAGATTTCATTGGAGCCGGAAGTCTCTGGTGGTAAAGCGGTATGACCAGTGTGCCCGGTTTGGCGTCCGGCTGAAACCGCCGTTAAGATGTTGAGTGGTCAAGTTTCTCCGCCAATTCGACCCCGCAAAAATCAAGTTTCTCATCTTTGATTTGGACGGCACTTTGATTGACTCCCGCCTCGACCTGATTCACTCCATCAACGCCATGTTGCGCCATTTGGGACGTCCTAAGCTGCCGGGCGAAGTGGTGGCTTCCTATGTAGGGGATGGTGCGCCCATGCTGGTACGGCGAGCGTTGGGCGATCCCGACGACGAAAAGCTGGTACAGGAAGCCCTCGAATTTTTCTTAGCTTACTATCGTATTCACAAACTGGATTTCACGCATGTTTATCCGGGAATTAAAGAGTCTCTATCGGTTCTGCACACCTCGGGACGGAAAATGGCGGTGCTGTCGAATAAACCGGTGCATCCTTCGCGCGCCATTGTAGGTGCGCTGGGATTGGGGGAATTTTTCGTTAAGGTCTATGGCGGCAACAGCTTCCCGACCAAGAAACCTGACCCGCAGGGCGCGAAAGCCTTGCTCCACGAAAGCGGACATCATGCGAACGAGACATTGATCATTGGCGATTCGTCGGTGGATGTGCTCACTGCACGCAACAGCGGAATTCGCGCCTGCGGCGTCACTTACGGGTTTGCTCCACACACGCTACAGGAAGCCCCGCCAGATGTGCTGCTGGATGAGCCGGGAGAATTAAAAGAACTGTTTCGATAGTGGCTGTGCACACGGTGTTATCGGCTTTCCCCTTTTCTTAATTTAGACTTCCTTCAGCAATGGCCAATCCTCTCGATGCGTTCACTCCCGCTGAACTGCGCAAGCTTCGCAGCCTGAAGACTCCTTATGGAATCCAGCGTTTTCTTGACGACATGCCCTACCATCTGGCCGACACATCGTTTTCGCCGCGTCTAGTCCTTCGTGAGAATACTTCGCACTGTTTTGAAGGAGCGATGCTGGGCGCGGCTGCGTTACGCGCTAACAGCTATCCCGCTCTGGTGCTCGACCTCGAAGCAGAACATGACACCGACCATGTGATTGCAATTTACAAAGAGCACGATCATTGGGGAGCTATCGCCAAGTCGAATTACACAGGATGCCGATATCGCGAGCCGGTCTATCGTACGTTGCGTGAACTAGCGCTAAGTTATTTTGAAGTCTATTTCAACCTGCGCCGTGAACGGACGCTCCGGACTTTTTCACGTCCAGTCAATCTGAAACGCTTCGACAACAAAAATTGGATGACTACCGAAGAACCGCTCTGGTTCATCGCGGAGTATCTCTTTACAATCCACCATACGCCATTACTCGAACCCGGTTTAGCGAAAAAATTACATCGTCTCGACGACCGGTCTTTTCGCGCTGGATGTCTTGGTCGCGCTGAAAAGTGATCGCTCAGACCTGCAAATCTGGTTACAACTTCTCCTATTCCTGCGTGTTCTAATGATTCATGCGTCTCGGATATTTTCTTCTTGCCGCTTCCTCATTCGTATTCGCGCAGGCGCCAGCCCCTCTTCCCTCTTCTGGTTCGCTCACGCAGGAGCAAATTCAGCAGCTTATTCGCACCGTGGCCGACAAAGACATTGAGAACGATAAAAAGCTCACCAATTACACCTACATCGAACATGGCGTTGAGCAAAAGCTGGATGGCAAAGGGACGGTGAAATCTACAGAATCCAAGACCTACGAAATTCTGGAGATTCACGGCGAGCAAATCCGCCGCCTGATCGCGAAAGACGACAAGCCTCTGAGTGCAAAAGACGCTGCCAAAGAGGAAGAAAAAATCCAGAAGATTATTGACAAAGAAAAGAACGAGTCCGATGAGGACCGCCGGAAACGGCAGGAAAAACAAGATAAAGAGATTGAAGAGAACCGCAAATTCGAAAAAGAAGTGGCCGACGCCTACAACTTCACGTTAAGTGGGATTGACCAACTCGATGGCCGTGATACCTATGTGATTGACGCCATTCCCAGGCCGGGATTCCAGCCTCACGTAAAAGACGCCAACCTGCTGCCGAAATTTAAGTTCCGCGCATGGATTGATAAAGAAGAAATGCAGTGGAGCAAGCTCGACATCGAAGCCGTCGACACCGTTTCTTTCGGGCTTTTTCTGGCCCGTCTTCATAAAGGCACACGCATTGTGATCGAGCAGACGCGCGTCAATGATGAAGTCTGGCTTCCGAAGCACGTTGCATTAAAGATTGATGTTCGAATCGCGCTGTTGAAAGAACTGGCGGCGAATCTGGACTTCAATTACCGCGACTACAAAAAATTCCGCACCGGCGTCAAAATTCTGCCGATGACACAAACGCCGTCCCAACCTTAAGGGACGGCGGTGTCATTCAATTTCAAAACAGATTACGGTGTCACGCGGAAAATCACACCGTTGCCGTCGGCTCCGCCCTGATTCGTAGTCCCGTAAAGATTGCCTTTCTTATCCTGAACAAGATTGCTGAAGGAGTAAAGGCCGTCCTTGCCGCCCTCGAACGTATAGAGTTGGTTGTACGTCCAGGTGCCGCCGGAGTTGCTCAATTCATACACGGTGCCTGCATTGTTCACACCGTCGCAGTGGGTCGTGGCAAAAATGTTGCCAGATGCGTCGAACATGATGTCGCGGAATGTGCCCGAAACACCCCAACCGTCGAGGCCGTAAATCACGTTGAATACCCAGCTTCCATTCGACGGCGTCAGTTCGAAGATTGCGCCGCCTCCGCCGTCCGCACCAGTTCCACCCTGCGTGGAGGTTCCGTAGAGATTGCCTGATTTGTCGAACGTCAGGCCGCCATAGGGTGTGCCGCCGTCGCTGCCTAGAGCGAAATTGTGAAGAATGGTTTCCGTCCAGCCAGATTGCGAGGGTGAGAGCTCAAAAATAATTCCATAGCTATACAAGCCACCTTGCGAAGTGGTTCCGTATACGTTGCCTGCCGCATCGAGCGTCACGCCGGAAACGGGCTGCGCACCATCATTTGCCGCTCCGAAGTTATAGAGCACTGTTTCCTGGTTCTTGCCGGTAATTTCGAAAACCGTGCCGCTGCCCAAGTTTCCACCGTACATGGTCGTTCCATAAAGATGACCGGCTGCGTCCATCGCCAAGCGCGCTTCAGGATTGCCGCCGTCATTGCCTCCGGTGAATGAGTACAAAACAGTCTCACCGTGCGATGTGATTTCATAGACGACGCCGTAACCGTAAGCGCCACCAGAATAGGTAGTGCCATAAAGATTGCCGGCTGCATCCATGATCAAACTCGACTCGGGAGTTCCGCCATCGGCTCCGCCGGTAAAGTTATGCAGAATAGTTTCGCCGTGAATGCTCAAGCGAAAAACGATTCCAGCTTCGTGACTTCCGCCGCTGCTGGCGGTGCCATAAACATTTTGCTCGGCGGGATCCATCACAAAACCAGCCAGTGGGTTACCGCCGTCGCGGCCGCCGGTAAAACTGTGCAACACGGTGAAAGTCTGAGCTTGTACTTTTACACTTGAAATGAACCACAAAACTGCCAACAACATGAGCGCCAACACACGCTTACCCGTCAATGTAATTTTCATGAACCTACCCTTAAATTTTAAGTGTGACGCCGGAGGGCCCCGCAAACCCGGCTCCAGTCAGGCCATTCGCCGTGGTCTAGGGAGTTTGCTACAGGTTTTACCGGATGTCAAGAATGCAAAAACTTGCACAACTGGGCACTCCATGAAGATGATTTAACCGGCTGCAAGCCGCTGGAATGTTAAAATTTGACCTTCGTGACTGTTTCTACAACAGCCAAGCCGCGTTCCGCGACCTCGTCAGCTAAGCGCGTGGACGCTGTTCCACTTCTCGACCTTCACCGCCAATATAAAGAAATCAAAGAAGAAATTTTGATGGCGATTGATCGCGTCTGCGCTTCCCAGCAGTTTGTTCTCGGCTCCGAAGTAGAAGCGCTGGAACGTGAAATTGCTGCCTATATCAACTCCGAAGCGGCGATTGGATGCGCTTCTGGCACCGATGCCCTCTGGCTTGCCCTGGCCGCTGCTGGAGTTGGTCCCGGTGACTTCGTGATAACGACTGCATTCAGCTTCTTTGCTTCCGCTAGCGCCATCGCGCGCGCCGGAGCCAAACCGGTTCTATTGGATGTTGAGGCGGAAATGCTGAATTTGGATGCAGGGTTGGTAAAAGCAAAATTACAGCGCGGCGGATCTTACAAGGTGCGTGCTATTTTGCCAGTGCACCTGTATGGGCAATGCGCCGACATGGATGCCTTGAAACCTATTGCGGATGAGTTCAAATTGCCGGTCATCGAAGACGCCGCGCAAGCGATTGGCGCGAAATGGCGCGGCAAACCAGCCGGATCGCTTGGCGTTTCCGCAGCTTTTAGTTTTTATCCGACGAAGAATCTCAGCGCCTACGGCGATGCGGGAATTGTGACGACGAACGATCCGGAACATGCCGAACACATGCGCCGCCTGCGCAACCACGGCAGTTCGCGCCGTTACTATCATGAAGAATTTGGCTGGAACGCCCGAATGGATGGAATTCAAGCGGCAGTGCTTCGGGTCAAGCTGAAATATATCGATGGCTGGAACCAGAAACGACGGGAACATGCTTTCGCCTACGACCGGCTATTTAAAGAAGCCGGCTTGGTTTCATCAAAGAACGATGCTCCGATCCGCCCGCTGACGCGATCTCCTCATGCGCACCATGTATTTCATCAATATGTCGTTCGTGCGCAACGACGCGATGATTTGCGTAAGTTTCTGAGTGATCGCAAGATCGGCTCCGAGATTTACTATCCCGTGCCGCTGCATTTACAAGAAAGTTTTATCTATCTGGGATACCGCGAAGGAGACCTGCCTGAGTCCGAACGCGCGGCCAAAGAAGTGCTTGCCTTGCCGATGTTTCCTGAGTTGACCGAGGTCGAGCAGAAGTGGGTCGTTGAGAGTATCGCCGAATTTTATTCGTAGCTATCGCTTCTTCCCTTTGCTCGCTGGTTCTTCTCCCGCCGCGAGCACGCGTTTTACAATTGGTGAATTTAGCTTATATTTCCGTTCACTGACATTTCCGCTGTCATCCTTTACCCGCACAATGAACACCGGCAAAGTACCTTCTTTATCGAAGGCCTCGTGCGTCACAGTCACAGGAAACGCTCCGTTCAAACCGTGCTCGCGGTAGGCCGTTTCATAACGGTGCCGCTTCACATTCCAGGTAAAGACGCGAATTTGATCGAAATCGTAGGGCATGCCATCTTTCGACTCAGTTAATGCAACCAGATATTGCGGCACCTTCTTGTCAGCGTCGGCAACTTCATCGAGCACAAACACGGCAACCATACGCTGGCCTTCAGCATATTCGGCGATTTCCAGCGGGACATCCACGTCCACCATGCGGGCCAAGACCCAACCCACTCGTCCTTGAGCATCCCGAACCAGCCACCAATCTTCCATGGGAACAATCGCCTTGCCCTCGCTCACCGCGGGTTTCGCCGAGCCGGGGAGAATTTTCTCGACGGTTGCACGCTTGAACAACGTGATTTTCGCGCCTTCGTTCAACTGAAAAAGATGGTCAGTATCACGGCCGGGTGTCAGGTGCATGTTGGTGTCGTTGCGGGTGGTTCCGGTCGCCTGCTGCGGATCGTTCTGCTCCTGAGCCGCTAATTTCTGAAAGCCATCGAAAATCTGCTGGCTCACGAGATAACGCTGTTCAATCCAACCCTCTTCATTTTTCGCGGTGCGCACTCGGGCAAAGCGTTTGTCTTTTTCCAGAACTTCGACACGGTCACCGTTCTTTACTACTCCGGTTTTGTTGTAAACCGCAGCCATGTGATCGCGAAGAATTGCCTGCGGCGCAGAAACATACGCCGTTTCGAGAACGTGCCCATGATGGCGCCTGCAACCAAGAGAGAGCGCAATAGTCAGAAATAAGAGTACGGAGAAACGAGGCAGGGATTTCACTGGATTCTATGGACACTATAGCGCAATCAAATCGCGCAGCTACAGAAAAGAACCGTTCTCGTTAATGCGGAAGGACGTAGAATTTGGGTGCGCTTCACGAGAGAAATCAATCCCCAAAGCAAATTCCAATCGAGCGGGCGGCCTGCACCAGTTCGCCACCCGGGTCAACGCGCTTGAGATGGTGAATGGCCTGCGCAATATCCACGGCTTCGATGCGTTCGTGGCGCAGGCAAACCATCTTGCCAAATCCACCCTCGGCGATTAGATCCACGGCGGCCACGCCGAAACGAGTGCCGAGAATCCGGTCAAAAGGCGTGGGCGATCCGCCGCGCTGAATGTGGCCAAGCACGCTGACTCGAACTTCTTTTCCAGTGCCATCGGCCACTGCGTCGCCAATACGGTTGGCCACCGAGCCTGTGCGGCGCTGCTCTTTCCACTGCTGTAGCTTGACGCCTTCAGCTACGACGATAATTGTGAAGGGTTTGCCCTGCTCTTCGCGTTGTTTGACATGGTCACAAACAGCTTGCACAGAAAACGGAATCTCGGGGATAAGGATGACGTGGGCGCCGCCAGCCATGCCGGCTTCGAGAGCAATCCATCCCGCATCGCGGCCCATGACTTCCACGACCATAATGCGGTGGTGCGCCTCCGCCGTGGTATGAATCTTGTCCACAGCATCGGTCGCAGTGGTTAGAGCAGTATCAAAGCCGAAAGTGATTTCCGTTGCGCCCAAATCGTTGTCAATCGTCTTGGGAACGCCGACGACATTTAATCCTTTGCGAAAAAGTTCCAGAGCGATGGTTTGGGAGCCATCGCCGCCAATGGTGATAACCGCATCCAACCCCAGCTTTTTGGCGTTTTCGATGACCTGCTCAGAGATATCTCGCTTAAGTTCGACGCCGTTTTCCGTCGTGATGTATTCAAAGGGATTGCCGCGGTTGGTGGTGCCAAGAATGGTTCCACCGCGCGGCAGAATGCCGCTGACAGTTTGCAGGGTCAACTCACGCGCGCGTTCGGGGTAAATGAGGCCATCGAAGCCGTCAGGGATGCCGATGACCTTCCAGTTGTATTTGAGAATCG
>JAJPHW010000084.1 GCA_021325035.1 Terriglobia bacterium | reverse complement strand
CCGAGTACTTTCATGTGAAATGCCAATACACCCAGAGTGAGGAGCAAGCCAATTTCTATCAGCATCAGGACCAGCCGGCTTGACAGAAGCGCAAGGAGAAAATCTCCCCTGCGCATCGGCGTACCCACAAAGCGCTTGAGCAACTTTCGCTGCCTCATATCCACCAATGCAAAGCCAATGCCCCACATACCGGAGTTCATCAGGTTCATTCCCAACAAGCCCGGAATGAGGAAATCAATATAGCGTGAACCGGGCTCGGAAGAAGTCACGGTTGTCGTTGCGACGACATCTTTTCTCCCCGAGGCAGTTTGAATGGCATTGTCTGCCTCGGAACGCGCGAGAACACTCTCCGGCCGTGCTGGATCATAGCGGTATTGGAATCCGCCATCGCCGGCCGGCTCAATGACAAGATCATATTTGCCTAAGCGGAAACCTTGTTTGGCAGCTTCTTCATCCAACGTTTGCACTTTGAATGAATCGTGTTGGGGAGAACGTTGTAATAGATTTGCGGCCTCGCGTGCCCCATCAACCACAGCAATTGACGAAGCATCATGTGGTTTTTCGCGGAATGCAATACCCAGGCCTGCAGCCAACAACAGGGGAAACACAAATACCCAGAACACAACTTCCGGCTCGCGTTGTAATTCGCGCATGCGCGCGCCGAGCAAATGCCAATACCCAGCCCAGCGCCCGTTGTGCTCCGCCGGTTTATGAGGCGCTTCCTTCATATTCGCAACTTCTTGGGTCGTGCTCATTTATTCTTCCCGCAAATGCCGCCCGGTCAGGCGTACAAACACATCTTCCAAACTGGCCTGCCGCGTAGTCAGATGCTGCAAAGCTTTCCCCTGCTTGCGAATCGCATCCAGCAATGCAGGGATCGTTAAGTGCGCTTCCTTTACGTGTAGCGAAAACAAGCCATCCGACTCTCGCACTGACTCAACGCCGGGCAGCGCCTGCCATGCTTGCAGCTCAGCGCCATCCGACCCGCCCACTGCAAATTCCACCACGTGGTGCCCGCCTAGCCGCTCAATCAAATCACTCGGAGAGCCCTCCGCAATAATTTGCCCGTGGTCCACAATTGCAAGCCGGTCGCATAGCTTTTCGGCTTCATCCATGTAATGCGTGGTCAGCAGGATAGTTCCGCCATTACGCTGAAATCCGCGAATAATGTCCCAGAGCTGGCGCCGGCTTTGCGGATCAAGTCCCGTCGTCGGTTCGTCGAGAAATAAAATTTTGGGGTTGCAGACTAGGGCCGTTGCCACGGCAAGGCGCTGTCGCTGTCCGCCGGAAAGTTTACCCACCCAGCTATCAGCTTTTTCTGTAAGTTGTAATTCCTCGAGTACTTCATCGCTTGAACGCGGCTCGCGATAAAAGCTGGCAAAGAGATGGATGGTTTCGCGCACAGTCAGCTTCTCGGAAAGCCTGGTCTCTTGCAAAGAAATTCCCAACCATTCGCGCATTTGGCGCTCGTTTTCGCGCCAGTTATAACCGAAAATCGAAACTTCGCCAGACGTTGGCTGAAGCAGACCTTCCAGTATCTCGATAGTGGTTGTTTTCCCCGCGCCGTTCGGCCCAAGCAGGCCAAAACACTCCCCCGGTTGAATTTCGAGGCTTAGCCCACGCACGGCCTCGACTTTACCGTCGTAAGTTTTCCGCAAATCGCGGCATTGGATGGCAGCGGTCACAATCAAATTGTAACCCCCTCATCTGAGGAAAAGCCGCTTCGATTCGGCACAAATCATTCTTGAAATTGTACTTTTACGGTTTTGATCTCATAAGGAATCGTTGGAACTGCAATCGCTTTTCGATCAGCCCCAATTTTGATCGGTTTTTGCACGGTTTCCATCAGATTTGTTTCCCACGCGTGTGCAGTGGCTTTGGGCAATTGAATGTGAACATCGCCTACCTTCCCTGCCCATTCGTAATAGCGCACGATCAGCGAGGAGTCATCCGCGTCTTTTTTAATAGCTGTGATGACAATGTTGTTTTCGTAGGCAGCAAAGAAAGATTTGGCAGACGGTAGCGATCCCGCATGCGGCGTCGTTGGAACCGTAAACATGGGATAGTTCAGTTCATATCCTTGTCGAACCGTCATGGCCTCGCGCCAGGTGCCGCTATGCGGATACAAAGAGTATGTGAATTCATGCTGACCCTGATCAGTTTCAGGGTCCGGCCAGGTAGGAGAACGCAGAAGCGAAAGTCTAAGAACGTTATCTTTGGCGTCGTATCCATATTTACTGTCGTTCAGCAGGCTGAATCCATGCGCATCGTCTGAGATGTCTGCCCAGCGCAGCGCAGGAACTTCAAATTGCGCTTGTTCCGCGGGAGTTCGCCGCGTCGTGGGCCGTTCGACCGTGCCGTAGGGAATTTCAAAGGTAGCTTTGTCATTGCGCGCGGCTAAAGGGAAAGCAACTTTCAATAAAATGTGGCGTTCGTGCCAATCAGCTTGCATATGGACGTCAACTCTCGGAACACCCGCTTCCATGGTGATGTCCTGAATGAAAGTCGAACTCTGCCAATGATGTTTGACTCGAATCACCGCACGTAACGGCGTATGTTCGATCAGTTTGACTTCGTCGGCGTCTAGTAAATCGGTGTGCTGCTTTACAAAATCAGCATCAACATTCCATGCATCCCAACGTTTCGGTTTGTCCACGAACGCCTGCAACAAGTTGCCGCAAGGCAAACCATCGGGCGTTGCCGCTGGTGAGCCTTCGCTTTGCACAGGCGCCGCCAAAGCCTCTTTATTGCTAGCCTTATCTATCAAGCTCGTAATGCACCCGGTTTTGGAATCAACTTTGAGTTTTACGAAATCATTTTCGAGTGAATTCTCTGTCGCAATCACTCCTGCTGTCTTGGGCTTTTCTTTTACCGCAGTATTTGGAATGAGCCGAATCAGTTCGTACCCCGTTGCAGGAATATTTTCGACAAGAATTCTCAGTTTTATGCGGTTTGTCTGGGCATCATTACTCAGGATTTGCGTAAGCAGTTCTTTGCCGCCTGGATCAGTCGCCGTCACATTGCGCACCGGTCCTGGGAACTGCGCTTCGACCTCAATCTGATCCGTGCGCGCCCATGAAAGCGGGTTAAATACGAGCACCCCAACCCCGGCAGAATTCACCCGCTCAGCTATGTCCGTCAGTCCACTCTGGATAACGCCGCGATTGATGCGTTCGCTCTCGGCATACCTTCGCGCAGCATCCACGTAATTGATGTGAATCCCGGAACCGGGCAAAATGTCGTGAAACTGATTGAACAGCACATTTTTCCAAGCGTCATCGAGGCTCTGTTGCGGGTAATCTGCTCCGAATAGGGTCTCAATGGATGCCACCTTCTCAGCATCCAGCATGAGAACTTCGTTCTTTCGATTTCCCTTCTTTTCTTCGGATTGCGTGGTCTGCACCCCCCGGTGATATTGAAAATAAAGTTCGCCTTCCCAAGTGGGAATTTTCAGATCGCTTTTATTTTTCTCCAGGCCGGCAAAATATTCGGCAGCGGTCGAAAAACTCAGCTGCGGATAAATCAAATCATTTTTCTGCCAGCGTAATGCGGTATCGAGATCAACCCGCGTTGGTCCGCCGCCATGATCGCCGACGCCGAAGAGGTACATTGTGTCGAGGCCTTGCTTCGGCGCGGAATTCGTCCCTCCGTTGTAATTCCACATCATCGGACTGTAAACAGACGCGTCCCGAGCCATCTTTTGAGGATCAATCGCATTGGCATAATCGCTGGGAAAATAGGTCAACAATTTACTGCCATCCGGCGCTTGCCACCAGAAAAGACGATAAGGAAATTTCGTGAACTCAGACGCCCAAAGCAATTTTTGCGTGACAAAGTAATCAATGCCAGAACGCTTATAAATTTGTGGAAGCTGCGTGTTATACCCGAAGGAGTCGGGATTCCAGCCGATGTTGATATTGACGCCAAACTTCTGCTGGAAATATCGTTTGCCGAAAAAAATCTGCCTTGTGAGTGACTCTCCATCCGGCATATTAAGGTCGGGTTCAACCCACATTCCACCAACGACCTCCCATCGCCCCTCTTTGACCCGCTGCTGGATTTCCTGAAACATCGCCGGATATTTTTCTTCCATCCAGACGTAAGCCTGCGCCGCGCTGGCTGTGAACTTGAAATCGGGATACTCTCGCATGAGCTGCAAAGCGGTCCCAAACGTATTGCGT
>JAJPHW010000071.1 GCA_021325035.1 Terriglobia bacterium | reverse complement strand
GTGCTCTGATTTTGAGGTTGATTGGCAACATATCGCTCGGCAAGTTCTATGTTCTGCATTGCAGCGTCGCGGTCATGGAGTTCCGCATAGCACCGGGCGAGACTTGCATAGATCAATGTATCGTCTGGCGTAAGCTTCGCAGCAATGTGCAATTCTGTCACTGCATCGGAATACATTTTCTCTCCGAAAAGCGTGTCGGCGAGCGCAAGATGAAGTGAAGCATTGTCCGGGGCGAAGTTCAGCGCCAAACGATATTCTGTGGCTGCATCTTTTAGTTTTCCCAGATCGCCAAATGCTGTGGCTCGAATTAAGTGAATCGCCATGGAGTCACCGAGCGCTTCTTTGGCGACTTGCACTTCACGCAAAGCATTTTTAGCTTGGTGGGAGTCCAAACTGGCATATGCCATTCCAAGATGACCCTCACCATTCTTGGGGTCAAGCTTTAATGCGATTTCAAAGTCCTCCCGAGCCTCCGCCGGGCGATGTAAGTCGTGCCTGACAAATCCGCGATTGACGTAAGCAGTAGCAATATTTGGATCGCGTGTGAGCGCTTCGCTAAAGTCTTTATCAGCTTCTTCCAGTGCTCCGTTATGCTTGTCCACATATCCCTTAAGAAGCGGAATATCAGGTTCCTTAGGCAGTCTGTTTTGATATTGAGATGTCAGGGCCGCGAGTTCGTCATATTTTTCAAGATGAAGCAAATCGTATCCCAGATATACGACGACATCGCGATCGTTCGGCAGTTTCTTGATAGCTTCATGTGCAATATCGCCGGATTGCTGATAATCGCCGGTCCAGCTGTAATAACGTTCTTCTTCCCGCATGACCTGCGAATTTTCCTTTATTTCTACCGTTGCCCGGCCCAGCCACTCTGCTGCCAGCGGGAATTTCTTGGCTTCAATCGCCGCGTTCATGGCACCGGCAATGATTTGACTGTTCTTTGGAGCGATGGCGAAAGCTTTGCGGTAGGAACCCTCCGCTTGCGGGAACTCCCGTTCCGACGTGTAAAGATCGCCTAGCGCTAGGTAGGCGGCATACGATTTCGGTTCCACTTCAGCCAGCTTCTTGAAATATTTCTCCGCCTCAGCATCGCGGCCAACAGTACGAGAGGCAAAGCCCAGAGAAGCTAGGGCCAAGTGATTTGTGGAATCAACCTCAAGTACCTTTTGGTAAAGCTTGATCGCATCTTCGGTGCGGCCCATCTTCACTAATAAATCGCCGCTGAGTTGCAGATTGTTCGGATCGTCGGGGCCAAGCGATAGGGCTTCCTTTAGATCAGCATCTGCGGCCGTAAGGTCGCCATGTTCCATGTTTACGAGAGCCCGCAAACGCAGAAACTCGGGCCGAGATGGCCCGCGCACATCGAGACCTTTGATGGCTGCACTGGCAACCTCAAGATCATGTTTGGCAGCATCCTGATCAGATGCACTCTTTTCTAAGGCCACCAAATTCATTCGCAACGCTATGGGATAGAGCATGCCTTCGGGCGTATCGCTTGGCAGGTGTTCGATCGCGGATCGATATTCCCGAATCGCGTCGTCATTTCTATCTTCTAAGCGTGCGATTTCACCCCGTACGGCATGAAGACGGTAATGGTCAGGATCAATCTGGGCGGCTCGATCAATAAATGGCTGGGAAGCCTCAATGGAACCCGCTGTGACTTCCGCTTGTGCGGCAGAGAGCTGAAGGTTCAAGTCTTTGGGGCGTTCATGAGCAGCTCTAGCATAGAATCGGGCGGATTCCGCGGGGTTTCCACTCAACTGATAGGTGTACGCAAGTTCAGCTAGCACATCAGCACTGGGGTTTCGGATAGTCTGCAGGGAAAGTATGGCAGCTCTGTAATTTCCAGTCTCCCGATAGTATCCAGCGAAAGAACGGGCTATCTCCGGATCATTTGGAGAGTGCTGCTTCGCGAGCGACAAATAATGGTTCGCGAGATCAAACTGCTTCTTGTGCTGATAAGCGGATGCGATTAGAAGCTCGATGCGCGAGGAAGGCTGTAACCCTTCCGCCTTGTTGAGCGTTGAAATTGCTTCATCATACTTCTCTGACCGGAGTTGAATTTCTCCGAGAAGCGCGACGTCGTTGGTCCGCCGCGAATCTGCCGCGATAATGCTGGTGAGGATGTGTTCGGCCTCTGAAGTTTGTCCGGCGCTGTAGTACGCTTGCGCAAGGCCTGACTGCCCTTCTAAGGAAGACGGCTCAATTTTTAATCCACGATTGTAAGAATCTATTGAGAGGTTACGTTTACCCGCCAATCGCGCTGCGTAACCGAGCAGGAACCACAACTGTGCATCTCCTGGGGCTGCTTGGGCCGCGCGTTGTGCATAGTCAACTGCGGCGGGATAGTCGCCATTTTTTAGCGCCTGTTGCGCAGAACGCGCCAAACGAGCGTTCTCAATGTTTGAACCCCATCCTAAAGATTTAGTTTCGGAATTGTGCTCGGAACGACTCGCACTTACTTTGTCGGGCGCGGATTGATTGATTTTGTAAGTCTGGGCGAGAATCGCATGTGTGCTCGACAAAAACAAAAAGCACAACAGCCCGTAGATGAATATGCTTTTCAACTCTAAGCTCCAGTGAAGATACCTATAACGCGACGATTCGATTCGCGATGAGCCGCTCAAGTTGGCTGATAACCGAGAGTCCCTAAGGGCAACCCGTAGATAAGCCCGTGAATCCAAAGCGCGCGGAGAAAATTGTGCAGCGCGTTAACACATCTGAGTTTCGTGCCGTACCCCTGAGTGTCATCTTCTTAATGGCCTTCGGTATCCATGCGCCGCTATTGCTCATGAAGCTGCCGCTTAAGTCGTATGACACAAATTTTCATATTTTTTTCGCGTCCCATTACTTGCACCATTGGTTTGAGCCCTGGAATACGAAGTGGTATGCGGGTTTTTCACAAACGACTTATCCCCCGCTGCCCCAGCAATGGGTCGCAGTTTTGTCGCATGTTTTCGGCTTGGAAATGGCCTACATGGCAGTGCAGTTCATCGGGATATTGTTGTTGGCGCTGGGAGCGTATCGTTTCGCGAGATTGTGGGTTGATGAACGATCAGCATCGCTGGCGGGTCTAGCTGCTGTTTTTCTCGGCGCAGAATGCTTCTTGGTGTATTCGGCGGGACAACTCTCGACAACTTTTGCAGCCCCGTTATACCTGAATGCGCTCCCATATTTATATGAATGGTTGCGCCGGAACGACTGGCGCGCGCTTTTAAAAGGGGCTGCGCTAAGCGTAGCAGCTGCGGTTGCCCATCATGCGACTTTACTCTTTGGGTCATTGTTATTTGCGGCTCCGGTAGTCGCGCTTGCGTTCCTCGATCGTAAGTCTGACGAAGAGGAAGCTGCGTCTAAGAAGGGCATCATCCTCAGGTCTATTGTGGCTGCTGGCATCGTGGGTGCTGCCATAGCTGTCGTCCTCTTGCCATTCTGGATTGCGCTGATTAAATATCCGGTCACGCAAGTGCCAATCCCACATCCCAGCCGCGCGAACTACATTTTGAGTCCGCAATGGGGGCTTAATTATTTTGTTGTTCCTTACGGCGCAATGATTATTGCTCTGCCGTTTGTCGTGTGGCGAGGCGCGTCGATTTCACGACTCAGGCCGTTGCTGCTTGGATTTTGGCTAGCTTTTCTATTGGGGCTGGGCGGTACGACCCCCGTCGGTAGAATTTTGTTAGGGCGCGCTTTTGAAGTTTTGACGATGGAGCGATTCACCTATTGGGCGAGTCTTCTGGCTCTACCCTTTGTCGGTTTATTGGCGAAAGAGTGCATTGTTCGTTTTCGGATGGCGGGCATTGCCACGCTCACTATCGCAGCCGTATTTACATGTGCCCTTGCCGTGGCATGGTCAACTTACAAACCAGCCGATGCAGTTGATTTCAGGGTGGACTCAACGGCAGCCTGGTTAAATCGTGACGGACATGACCGGTATCGCTATATAACCCTCGGCTTCGGCAATAAGATTTCACGCCTCGCCATGATGACCGATGCGAACAGCGTTGACGGCGAATGGAATTCGGGTCGCATGCTCCCGGAACTTACAGAGCATGGCGGAGGCGCACTGACCAGTTCAAAATATTTTGGTAAAGCAGGACTCGACGCATTGAGCGCCATTCTTCATCATGCCGATCATTATGGATTGAAATGGGTCTTCGTTCGGGATCCTTATTACGAGCCATTGCTCGTTTTTGCCGGATGGCGAAGAGTGGACGATCTTGAAGATCGTACGATTTCGGTCTGGGGAAAAGAAGATGTTCCACCGGCTACGCCGCTCAATGCACCGCAGATTCCTCCGGCATGGCAGGGATTGTTGTGGGGAACACTTCCGATCGGCAGCAGTATTTTGGCGATGCTCCTACTCTTGATTCCCGCGCGAAAACGGCAAGAGCAGCGAGCAATTCAACCTGCGTCTTCCGGCGACGAATTGATCTTCGGGAGGCTGGCGTCGTGAACCGAAGTACTTTATTTGCGCTTTTCATCGCAATTACGACGGTAGGCCTGGTTGTCGTGGGAACCATCTGGCCAGTGCACACGGCCCAGGCTATGGCCGGGGCCGGATATTCATTTAATGGGTCGTCGGAGCCGCAATCCGCAGTGACAAATTTACTTGCTGAAGTTGGCAGTCACGATTGGAATGCCGCTTATGAAAGTCTGGCTAACCGCTCTGAGTTTTCCGAAGCGGACTTCATTCACGATCTGAATGGAGGCTATCCAAGCCTTCGCACCTATGCGACCCTGGCGGATTTTTCGGTCCAACCATTGCATGTTTTGGAGGATGAGGGCAAATTTCGAGTTAATTTACGGTGGTCGTCAGTGGTCGGGGTGTTTCAGGAATCACGCGACTTGCGAGTTGCGAAAGAAAACGGTCGATGGAAAGTTGTATGGCCGCTTGTGGCGGAGCAGAGGGTTCCTCCGCAGGTGATTCCAGTGAACTATCTGCGCTGGGATGTGATCTACCGGGGCCCCGGCGACGATTGGGCTGCGCAAAATGTGGAGTCACCACATGTTCGCATCATTGATATGCGGCCGATTGATCGTGGAAATGGTGTATCAATTTTGGGCGAAATTTTGAATGAAGATACGGTGCCGGCATTCGTCACGGTGAAAAGCACGCTCATCGGCAAGGATAAGGAAGTGCTCGGGACCGAAGACTCCTTCGACAAAATTTCGCACGTACTTTTGCCCAAACAGGTTTCTCCTTTTCGGATTGATTTTCCGAACGTGGCTTTGTCGCAAGTGGACAGCGTGAAAATGCAACCCTCCTCGAGTTTGATCGCAGCCTCGGCGGATCCGGTGATTGAAATAGAGAATCAGAAGCTATCTGGTGCCCCGCATACTTCGCTGACTGGTGAACTGCGAAACGAGAGTGGGCAAATCGTTAACATCATGCACGTTATCGGCACTTTCTACGATAACCGTGGGCAGCTGCTCTGGGTCGGAGACTCTTACGAGAATCGGGCTCTTCTTCCCAACTTGCCTGCCAAGTTCTCAATTAACGTGCCCGTGGATATTGCGGATAAAGTCGCCACTTTTCGCGTGGTGACCAGTTCCTACAGTTCGACCCTACTCTGATGACTCAATCACGGACAATTTGCGTCGTTCTATTCCTGTCGTTATCGATCTGGACGCAAAGTGCGTTTGCCGCCAGCGTATCCGTTCCAAGGAGTGCTGAGGCTGGGCGGACCATAACTATCAGTACCGACGGGAGCGGCGTCGGGCATCTTTACATTGTGGGGCCGAGCGGCGCAGTAGAAAGGACAATCCAGTTAGGGGCACGAATTTCCATTCCGCCTGATGAGATCTCTAACGCTGGCCACTACACGGTTTTTTTGATCACTTCGACCTCCACCGAGACTGCAGACCTTGACATCACTTCTTCGCCCGAAGCTGCATCTCTGAGTTTTCTCGCCAGGCCATCCCGGCTGCCGGTCAGTTTGCAAAAAGGAGTTGGCGGGGTGGCTTACATATTTGATGCCTACCATAACTTAGTTATGCAGTCTCAACCCGTCCATTTTCAACTAACTCTTCCGAACACGGCTCCAGAAATTCATACCGTGGATAGCCATCAAGGAGTCGCCTGGATCCAAATGGATTCTTCCGCACGCGCGGGCAACGCCAGCTTTGAAGCGGCAGTGGGCAAGGGAACGTCTTTGCGAGTTTTGCAAGAGGTCCCAGGAGATGCATGCCAACTTCGCATGTCAGCGCGCCCGGTAGGCGACCGGTTACATGTTCAGACAGCGCCGCTTCGCGATTGTACGGGTAATCTGGTCGCCGACGGTACGATTGTGACATTTACTGAGATTTATGACGGCAACCGTTCGACTGTGGATGCGCCTCTAAAGAACGGCATTGCAGAGGCAGATATCCCGGCGAACAGAGGTGCGGTAATTACCGTAGCGGCTGGGGAAGTCCTTGGTAATCAACTCCGTTGGAATGGTGGCCAGTGACCGATGGGAGTAACAACGAAAAGACGAGCTAAAACCATAGAGCAGTTCGCGATTGTTGTGTGCATGCTGTTGTGCCTGGCAGCGAATACGCTTGCCGACGCTGCGCCGCAACCACTCGTTCAAGTTGACGTTCCTCCTTCTTTCGGGCCGCGTCCGCTCGAAGATCAGACAAGAGACGCGGTAGTTCGCGACTATCTGAAGTGCTGGAAGACGATGTCTCAAGCGCTCCAGGAAAACAATCTCAGCGTGCTTGATTCAGCATTTACTGGTATCGCCAAAGAGAAGCTTGCAGGCGTTATTAGTCAACAACAGAAAGCGAACCTCACTACCAGCTATCGGGATGGCTCGCACCATCTTAGGTTCGTCTTTTACTCGCCCGAAGGCCTTTCTATTCAGTTGCTGGATGACGCGGAGTATGACGTTGAGGTTTCCGATCGTGGAAAAACGCAGGCCATGCGGCATGTTAAGGCGCGATATGTGGCGGTCTTAACTCCAACTGAGGTGAGTTGGAAGGTAAGGATTTTACAGGCAGATGCCGGGGTCGAAGATAACGTGACAGCTAAGAGATAGGCAGTGTATTTGGAAGGATTTTAGGAGCCCTCAGATGATTTCAATCGTCGTTCCCGTCTATAACGAAGAGGAAATAATCCCCCAACTTCACGAAGCGGTGGCTGATGCCATGAAGAACATCGGAGAGGAGTGGGAGGTCGTGTATGTGAACGATGGATCACAAGACTCCTCACTGAACATGCTGCGGGATCAGCAGACGTACGATCCTCATATTGTTGTTGTAGATCTCTCCCGTAACTTTGGCCACATGGGCGCACTCGCCGCAGGTCTGCAGACCGCAATAGGCGATGCCATCGTCTTGATGGATGCTGATTTGCAGGACCCTCCCAGCGTCATCCCAGAATTCGTGCGAGCCTGGCGCGATGGCGCGCAGGTCGTCGCCGGGGTTCGACGCAGCCGTCAGGAGGGTCGTAAAGTCCTCGCTGTTCTGTTCCCTATTTTCTATCGCGTACTGGGTGCACTATCGGATTTTCCGATTCCTTTGGATTCAGGCATTTTTGGCTTGCTGGATCGTAAGGCAGTCGATTCTATAAATGGACTCCGCGAGCGGAACCGTTACTTGCCCGGCTTGCGTGCGTGGGTCGGCTATAGGACGGCGATTGTTTATTACGATCGACAGGACCGAATCGGCGGGGAGGGGAAGCTCACTTTTCTCAGCCGCATCAAGTATGCAATGGATGCGATTACCAGCTTCAGTTACAAACCCTTGCGCTTGAGCTTTGTGTTGTCCGGACTCGCTTTGGCCGCTGCGGTAATACTAAGTATTGTGGCTGCTGCCACCAGCACGCCTACACTCACATTGACGTCCGGTATTTCGGCCACGGTTTGTCTGGTGGGTTCGCTCATTTTGCTAAGCTTGGGATTATTGGGCGAATACATGGGCCGCGTTTATGATGAAATCCGCAGCCGTCCACTCTCGATCATTAATGAGGTGCATCGTTCGTCCCACGTCCGGCAACGTGTGCTCGAGACTTGGCAAAGAGATGGTCGCAGGTCAGCCTCTTCGGCAGCCTAATCAACTCAATTTCCGGCTGCTTTTTCTTGTTCAGGCTTACACTTCGCGAGCCCGGCTTCGATCGCCGAGCCTTCCTCATAATCGTTCCATGTCGCAATGAGGAGGAAGGGAAGTGGACGGTCTGGAGTGTAGTACTGTGAAACGAGATTCATGGTATCGACAAGTGTGGCGCCACAGCGCTGCGACATGTGGCGGTTCAGGCTCCAGGAGGCTTTGGTATCGTCAAAGCCCGCCCATGCCGCGCCGACGGCGATCTTATCAGGATATTGCGTCGTCATCTTCGTATAAAACGCCCGCAAGTAGTCTTCTCCCCAATTACTTCCGTCCGCTGCCCAGCCTTTTTTCCCCGGATTAATCCAGGCAAAGAAACCGTCGAAGTCGGAGACGTATGGCGTTTGCCGTTGTTCATAAATCAATAATGGAGGCTGGTCCCACTTGTCCACGACTTCTCGTAGGCGATGCCAATTTGTGGTGCCGCCTTTGGGAAAAATGAAGATCACCGGCCGATTGTTGTACATGAGATAGGCGGAATGTCCGGGCGAATCTGGAGCAAGGTAAGTCGTGTTGAATTTCTGAAATGCAGCTAAAGCGTCATCGGTTGCCTGGTCCGTGGCGCCTTCTGTTTCGTCATACATCATGGCGACGTGAAAATTCATTTGCGCTGCAATGGATTGCATAAGTGCGTAGCTTTGATCAATGAAGGGTTCTCGATCCCCATACCAATCCACGACGAAGCCTGAAATCCCCATGTTTTTTGCTTCTTCGATTTGTTTGCGTATCTCAGCCGGGTCATGGGAAGAATAGCCGACAGAAATATGCTCTGGATGGCCGAACCAGGGCTCATAAACGGCCAGAGTCTTGGTGACAGGAGTGTTCGTGGGAAGGTTCGAAACCATGGCCGGCTTGTAATGTGTGGGAGCGCAGGCTTGGAGCAAAAGAATTCCCACAACTGCGAGAGCAATTTTGCTTTGTTTCCTCATGGATGCTGCCGATTAGAGGCTTCGACAACACTTTGGGTTGTCGTCTTTTACTGAAAGTAAACCCCGAAAATGCATGAGTCTAGGCAGCAGACAAAGCGGCTTTTGCATCAGAATCGCGTTCCCCCTAACGCGGGGATTGCAATCGTGAACGAATCTTCCACAGTCGAAGGCAGAAGCCTGCAGGCACGGGTACTTTCCGGCAGCTTCGTCCTGCTTGTTGGTTCTGGTTTCGCCACTGCAATTAATTTCATCTACAACATCGCGGTAGCACGATTTCTCGGCCCCACTGATTTCGGCAATGCGAGTGCCGTTTATACGCTGCTGATTCTTGTCTCGGCTGTCACCCTTTCTTTTCAAATTGTCTCCGCCAAAATGGTTGCCCGACAGGGCTCACCGCAAGAGCGTAGCAATGCATATCACGAATTTCATAGCAGTTCGTGGGCGTGCGGACTCATTCTCGGTCTTCTGTTTTCGCTCTTCCGAAGTTCCATTACAGAATACTTGCGGCTCCAAGACCCAACGTTGGTCGTGCTCTTGGGTGCCGGAGTTGCCTTTTATATCCCCTTGGGAACGCGGCGTGGATATTTACAAGGTACCTGCGGATTCCGGGGGCTTGCCAAGAATCTCGTTTTGGAAGGATTTGTCCGCTTATGCGGATCGCTCCTGTGCATGGGGCTCGGTTATGGCGTGCGGGGTGTGATCGCGGCCAATGCTGCGGCAGTTGCCACCGCCTACGTATTTGCGCTGCCTCGACTTCCTAATGCATCGGGAGAGCGAATCGTTATTCCGAATGCGTTTCGCGAGGCGATGCAGGCGATTGTATTTTTTGTGGGGCAAGTGGTCATTAACAACTGCGACATTGTCGTGGTTAAACATTTTTTCCCTCCCAATCCTGCCGGCCTCTATGCCGCAGTGGCTTTGGTAGGACGTGTCGTATTCGCGTTCTCCTGGGCGATTGTGAACACCATGTTCCCCATCGTGGCCAGCGCGCGCAAGAAAGAAGAACAAGAGAGCCGCAAAGTCTTGGGAATGTCGCTACTGCTGGTTTTGGGAATCGGAGCCGTTCTGGCTCTCGGTTTACGCACTGCGCCCGGTTGGATATGGACTGTACTTTTCGGCAACCAGTTCGCTACTACAGGCAAATACGGATTGCCGTATCTCCTTTCCCTCTATGCCGCGACCACCTGCGTGTATTCGCTGAGTGTGGTCATGATTGCCTACGAAATGTCGCACAAGATTGCTAATACAAGCTGGGTCCAACTCATGTTCAGCGCCGCTCTTATCGCGAGTATCTACCGCTACCATCGTTCGTTACAACAAGTTATTCTCGTTCAATTAGTCATGATGAGCATCCTTCTGCTGATCGTGGCTATACCTTTTCTTGCAGATTGGCTGCGACGCAGGAGAAGCTCAAGCGACGCATTCTCCGCTTCAAGGGAACTGAATTGGCTCCGCAGTACGGTCGAGAATGAAGTCATTGGAGAATTCCTGCATACAGATTTTCAAGGACTTGAATTTGAAGACTACAGGCAGTCTCTGGCTAAAGTGGTAGATACTCCAAACTACGATGACGCAATCGAGAATGCTACCCGGCGTGCTCTGTTTTATCTGCGGCATGGTTCGCTGTGGAGAGAAATTCCAAAAGATACTCAATGGTTCGAAACCGAATTAAAGCCGGCTCATTTTGACCGCATCCGCGTTTTTCCGCGAGCGCAATGGAGAAAGCTGGCGCGGGGCGACTATTCGCTGCCACGCATTATCAAGTCGATCGAATCGGGAGAAGCTGCGAAGTCGGCAGACTCTGCGTTTCTTCAGAAAATCAAGGATCTGCAAGATGCGGGGCCCCACGGGAATGAGCGCGGCGCGATTATATTGATCGGGACGTCGGAGAGCGGCCCATGGACCGTTCTTGATGGTAATCACCGGCTGGTTGCTTCCATTCTTACATCGCCATCATCAGTGGAACGTTTCCGTTGCTTCTGCGGTGTTTCTCCTCGAATGGTGTATTGCTGCTGGTATAAGACTAACTTCTCAACGTTAGTCCGATATGCAGCCAATCTCCTCCGGTACAGCCTGCATGATCCCGAAAAGGACCTCCAACGTTTGCTTGTCGCGGACGCCGGACAGCCACTCATAGGAATATCCGACAGTGGCATACAGTGAGGCCCTCAGACAATTACCGAGTTGACCGGATGGAAGCTTGTGCGCCGCGCAGCTAATGTTTAGTGGAGTATGAGGAAAGTGCGGCCATGATGAAAAGTAGTGTTGTGATCAAGGAAGTACCAGGCAAATTTGTTGCCGGCGATGCATGGTCATTTTTTGAAGAGACCAAACCCGCATTGAAGAGACGGCGTCCGACTGTTGTTTTTGATTTTTCGCAGGTAACCGCGATCGACCGTTCGGGAATTCTTGTTCTGGTGAAGTGTCTTGAAGAGGCACTCAAGCAGAATGGCGATGTAAAACTGGCATCCGTACCCGCAGAGTTGGCGTGCACACTCCAGCAAACAGGCCTCGACCAGATCTGCGATGTTTATGACACTGCGCAAGAAGCCTCGGACAGCTTTTATGAAGATGGTTGGGCTGAGGAAATCTATGCGCATAAATTCGCAACGAATGCGGTTTATTCCAACGGCGACTGAACTCGGGCGATTGAACACTATGCGTAAAAAAGGCACTAACGGCGCATTGCCTAGGCGGACGAGGCAGATGAGGAGCGCTTTGTTGATAGCATGTCTCCTGTCCTACTTCGTAAGTTCCGCAGTTGCGCAGCAATCGCCCTCAAATGAAACGCAATTGTTGCCTGAAAATCCTACAGTAGCGCCGGAGCCCAGCCAAACCGCACCCTCGAATGTTCCTGTAGGAACCGCTGTTGCACCGGCCGTTCCAGTTACGGGCGTAGCAGCCTTTAGCCCAGCAGGGGCCGCGATTGCGCCAGCCAAACAGCACAGAGTCCGCACGATCCTAATCAGTGTTGGCATCGTTTTGGGGACGGCGGCGGCCGTAGGTACAGTGGTCGCACTTGCGAATGCCAGCCCGAGCCGTCCTCCAGGCGCTCGTTAGCCCGATTGATTGCAATGAATTCCCCAGTCCAGCCACTCAGCGTTAGCTTTTCCGGAATTGACGGAGCAGGCAAGACTACGCAAATTGAATATTTGCGGCAAAGTCTTGTAGCGAGCGGCAAGAAAGTAAGCCTGATTCGATTTTGGGATGATGTTGCGACGTTTAAGCGCTTTCGCGAAGCATCGAGTCATGCATTATTTAAGAGTGAAAGCGGGGTTGGCACTCCAGACTGTCCTGTAAATCGCCAAGATAAAAATGTCCGAACGTGGTACATGACACCAATGCGTTTGTTTCTGTACCTATTGGATTCTCTGCATTTGAATCTCATCTTCCGACGCTCCAAGCGAAGCTCTGCGGATGTCGTGATCTTCGACCGCTACATTTACGATGAATTAGCGAATCTGAATTTGGTTGGTTCGATTGGCCAGCGGCTTTATGCCCAATGGGCATTGCGATGGACAAGCCAACCAGATGCGGCAATCCTGCTCGATGCCGATCCCGCGCACGCGCGAGCGCGCAAACCCGAGTATCCGTTAGATTTTTTGATTCGCAACCGCGAGGCTTATCTCGGCCTAAGCCGAATGACACCGGTGATGAGAGTTGTTCGTTGTCAGTCGATTGCCGCCGCAGCTGCCGAAATTTACGAAATTACGAACGCGGCTTAGCGTAAAGAAAAAACGCGGATGGCGAAAGCCATCCGCGTGTCGCCTTCTACCAATAAGTAAACGAGAAGTTGTCAACATACGTTGTGTAAGGCGATTGCTTGGAATTGCCATCCATCTGATAGTTGACCGTGATTCCCCACCATCCGCTTGGACAGGATCCAGGAGCGTAGTATTTATTGATGGTATTGGTCACACCATTCAAAGTAATGGATTGGAATAGCAGGGTATTGTCCGATTCGCGTTGTGCTTGAATGGTGAGATGGTTCCAACCGTTACTAATGGGATTGCATGAGAATCCGGTGGGAACCCATTTGGAATTTACGTTGTCCCAGATGTCCCATTCGTTGCCACCCGCAATTCGGCATTGATTTCCCCAGATCAAACTGAGTCCGTTAAAGTACATGCTGATATCAAATTCCAGCACCTGCGACAAAGACAAATTCGATCCGTAGAAATAAGCGTCGTAGGTGAAATTGTGCAGAGTGGGCAACAAGGTGTGGTTGTTGTCTGGAATGCCTTGGGTGGAGTTTTGGCCAATCAGGGCATTCGTCCACAAAACATCGGAATAGGGCGTATTCCCCCCGATATTGAACTGAGACGCATTGCCACTCAGGGATGGCGACGTAATGTGTTGTTCCATGGACCAAGTGACCCCTGATCCGCATTGGGTGCATGTGTTGTAATCGGGTGGATATTCCCCGTAGGACTTCCACCCGCCACTGGCTTGCAGAGCAGAGAGCGTCTTGCCGTTTCCGCTACCCCCTGTGACCGTAATTTTGACGGGAGTGTAGGCTGCTCCACCACAATGGTCCCACTCCTCCACGACCGTGTTGTAGGTCCCGGGATTGAATGACAAATTGGTATTGAGGCTTGCGCCCTGCACCACATAGGTCAGGACGTTATTGACATAAACGCCCATCGACGCTACCCCTTTATTGCAAGTGGTCGAAGCGGTCGCGACGTAATTCACAGGAGACCCTACTGAACCGCCGTTTGTGGGAGAAGAAACCCAAACACCGCTTTGGCTACTCACGGTAATCGCGATCGGCGTATACGTGGCCCCACCGCAATAGTCCCATTCTTCGACAACCGTGTTGTATTTTCCAGGACTGAGCGGCCAGCTTGTGTTGAGTGCCGCGCCATTTTGCACATATACAAGTTGATTATCAACGTAGAGCCCCATGGAGGCCACGCCTTTAGTGCATGTGTTTGTTGTAGCAGTTGCGGAATAATATACAGGCGAACTGACCGTCGCCCCGTTGGCAGGTGTGTTCACCGTAACTGTCGCAAGACCCGGTATTGCCCATGCCGCGAATAAAAAAATCGTAAGCCATTTCGTCATTCCTCATTCCTCCATGTCGGTTGGAAACGCACACTCAGGAAAACGTGCGACTCGTTTTGGGATCCAAAGGCACCTAATCAAAATGAAGTTCGGCCTTCATCCTAGTAAGGTAAACCCCTGAGTTTTCGCTGTGACAGTGGCGCGTGTTTATCGAAAAGTAATACGGTCTTTGCACACGGTCAATCAGGAGATCCCTTAGACGCGTATCCAAAGGTGCATTCTGAAATTAGGGTAAGGGTGAAAACTATTTGAGTCTAGATATCAGAAGGGCTGATTGCAGCTATAGAGGAAGATTTTGGCTAGTAGTGCCGCGAAACGACACCACTGCCAGGTTTTATCGCGAATTTACCAAATTCCTTTGTCACTTCCAGTAATTTTTTGACCCGCGGCGGCGGCCACGGCAAGGCAAGGGAGAAGACTTAGTCTGGCCGTACTGGCCACATGCCCATGCAAGAGCATGGATGTCAGTTGAGAGGCGTAAAGCTTCATGGAGTGGGGCGCTATCGAAATACGTAGGAATCCATTGCGGAAATAAACTTGGTCAGCATTGAATTTAGCGGATGAGCGGACCCAGCGGGGGAGTTCAATGCCGAATCCCCGGTACGTGCGTACATAGTCAGACACGATCACAAGAAACGTAGCTGTTCCCTCCCAAATGCCGGCCTGGGAAGCCGTGTCACGCAGTTTTTCGTAGTCCACACCGATTGGATCGTTTTCGAGAAGATGCAGGGTGTCAAAAATATCGCATAGCCGCGCGTAGAAATGACGGTACATTCGCTGTAAGGTGCAGATCATCAATCGATCTTCGGGGGACGCCACACGAAATGTCTTTTCTGCCAGCTGTAACTGCCTTGCACGTGCGGCCAAGCCATTGGCGAAGACCACATGTTCGCCCGTTTGTCCAAGACGGCCCATGTGAATTTCCACAAGCTCCGGGAGACCTGGGACAATGAAGTTCCATTTATTTGCCAACCGATCACCCCAACTGCGAGGCGCGAGCCTGGCATTGAAGCGTGCTTTCATCAGATCAATAATTTTGCGGGGCTCGGAGTTCGTATATAAATCCAAGTCACTGCCCAAATCTGGCCAGTGATCCAATGATTTGATAACCGTCACATCACGCTGATTTTCTTCAAATACGGTGCAAATCCTAGCAAGAAAGCCAACTGCATTTTCGACTCTTGCCTGCTCGCGGTTGAGGGCATCGCACGCCCATGCCGCACGATCCTTTTGCCATTCGATTTGGGTATAAATGGGCAAGGCGCGCATGAGTACATGGTGCGACTGAGCCAATGCAAGCATCTTGTCGAGAGTCTCCGATCGAAGAGCCTCAGGCTGAATTTCAGTCTCCGGAGTGGGGCTCAGCAAGAGTTGCGACAGCACAACAACTTCAGGCGGAGAATTAAAAACTCCAGCAGAAGAATCAAATGAACTAACTTTGAATGTGGGTGTGGTCATAAGTTCCTTATTGAGGAGTTGTGGAAGCATCTGGCGGAGGCTCTATAACTGGAGAATCGTCGCGGTTCCTGAGGACGACGGGCGTATTTTCTTTTCTTCGTTCTTGTTCAAGAACAGAAAGTTTCGTTCCGACTTGCTGTGAACTTCCGCTCGCTGTGGAGGCGACATTAGAACCTTCGGCCTCACGGCGAGTCGCCAAACCTACTGCTGATGAGGAATCCTGGGCCAGTTTGGCGCGTTCATAAAAGAACTGCGCCGTTTCGGAGTCACCGTTGGTCTCTGCCAAAAATCCTTCATTATTCAAAGAAAATGCACTGGACGGATCGAGACTGTATGCTTTTTGGAAATCTTGTGACGCCGTCGTCCAGTCATTGCGGTTAATGGCTGCCACACCCTGTACATTGAGCAGGGATGCCTGCGCTTGCGCCGTACTTGCAGATCGGAGGCGTTGCTCCACCGTGGCGGCATTGGCGCTAGCGACCTCACTTACCGGTTTTCCACGCCATGCGGCGCCGGTGGACGTGACCACAGATGCTTGCGATGAATGAATGGCGGCCGCTCGGCGGTACGACTTCTCGGCATCGGCAAAGTTGCCTTGCGCTTCCTGAGTAACTCCGAGGTTGTTCAGCGTGAATGCATTTTGCGGATCGCGCGTTAGCGTCTGTCTTAGAACGAACTCCGCTTCCCGGGGCTGACCCGATTCCAAAAGCTTTATGGCGTCAATATTTGCCTGGTTCACGCGCAGCTCGCGATCATCGATTCCTAAGGCTGCTTTGCGCATCGGCTGCCCTTTTAGAGAACGGACATTCGTGCGATCGATGGTCGCGTCGGTAGCTTGTTCGACTGCTAAGCCGTAGAACTTTTGTGCGCGATCCAAGTTTCCCTGGAGTTCTGCGGCGTAGCCAAGGTTGTACAAGGTGAAGGGATCACTGGAATCGTACAAATAAGCTTTCATGAACGCGGCTTCCGCTTTGGCGTATTGGTGTTTTTCAATTTCCGCAACGCCTTCGCGATTTAACTTTTGGACCGGGGTCAAGTGGCTGCGCCGGGGGAAGGTGATTTTAAGTTCTTTGTCCGCGAACGCGCTCTGCCAGGGCAGAAAAACTACGAGTTGCCATAAGAGACACGCGGCGCAAAGGTTGGCTAATCGGCTCATATTTTGAAAATAATCCCCAAAGGCTCCTATTGGATGCAAACATGGCAAATCTGTTGCCACTAGCTCGCCGCTTATTTGGAGCTCCTCAGACCACGCATTTCAATTCCGAGGCATCAAAAACGTCACGAAAATGAAAGTGTTTCTATTAATGAAGGCATTGCCATTCAAAGACTTGGTGAAACCCTTGTGGATGCTTCCCATGCTGCTTATATGCGCAGCGTTTGGGCAAGCGACTTCATTAGCATCGAGTGATGCCGCGGATTCATTGCCGGCCGCGCCAACTGTTGTTAGTAGTCAACAATCTCCGGTCAAGCCATTGCCAGATCTTCCGGCTATGCCGACGGGAAAATCGACAGTGGTGGGCGGTGAGATTAAACAGTTGGATCGGGTCCGCGATCAAATTGTTCTACGCGTATTTGGCGGTCACGATGTGAAAATCGCTTTTGACGTCCGCACGCAGATGTATCGTGATGGCAAATTATGCCAAGTCAAAGACCTTCATCCCGGCGACCACATTTCAGTGGAAACCATGCTCGACGGAAGTACAGTATTTGCGCGAAGCATTCATGGTTTGACGCAAGCTCCCGACGGTGAAATGCAAGGGCAGGTCATTCAATTTGATCGCAGTCGCGGGGTGCTTCTGTTGCGCGACTCTCTATCTTCCACGCCGGTCAAATTAGGAGTGCCCGCCGACACAAAAATCACTGGCGTTGGACAGGCGGCAAATGCCAGCATAGGGGATTTAGCACCGGGAACCTTGATTGCAGCTGATTTTCGAGCGGGCGGCGGAGGAGTCGCGAAACATATCTCGATACTTGCGACGCCTGGCAATTCGTTCGTGTTTCGTGGATGGATCGCTTTTCTCGACGTCCACTCGGGAAGACTGGCAATTATCGATCCCCGCGACCAAAAAAGATATGACGTCACGTTCGACCAAAGTCGGTTGCCTGCGGTTGCTACATTGCGAGAAGGAAATGAGGTAACCGTGCGTGCGAATTTTGACGGCAGTCTTTACGTGGCTTCGCAAATTGCCCTCGCCGCAGCAAGCCCCGAACCCTAGAAATTTATTTGAAACGATATCCGACTTTTAGTTCGCAGCGGTAGACACTAGTCTGGTCCTTGTTGTGACTCAACGTGCATTCTCCCCAGCTAAGCGACAAGGATGGACTGAGTGGGAAGACTATTTGCTCGCCGTTGACTTCGGCTTCGAGGCTCGGCCCTTCAGCAGCGACCGGAAGACTAAAACTTAGCGAAGGTCCAAAAATCACTGGGTATGATTCGCGGACGAGATCGCTCACCATCGTGCGCACGACTTCCGCTTCGATCAAGAACGTGGCCGTATCTGACCATGCTCTGGCGCTAAGATCCAACTGTCGGCCGTCGTCGGTCACAACTTCGCGTTCAATCTTGGTGAAAGGGCACGGCCCCGCTATGCAAGAAACGCGAATATTGCGAAACTCATTACCTTCGCCTGCGTCCAACTGCGTGGCCGCAATATTTGCTCTCCATTTGCCGTCCGGCGAGCAAGGAGCACCACCTCGGCAGGGAATATTGCCTTTATTTATTACCTCAAATGTTTTGACGGCGCTGCCGATATCTGCCGTCGTCGTCGTTTTGACCAAATAGCGCACACGTACGTTTGCAATTGTTTGCTGCGGCTGCCTCCCATCATCGCGGGCGCTTTTATTTAGGGGGACAAGCCTCGCGATGTACAGCTTGTCTCCGATGAAATCTTCCAGTTTCAGCGGCTGATAGTCTCCATGCTGAAATTCAAGGGTAATCGCTTGCCGTCGGCGGAAGCCTTTTGGGAGGATCAGAGTAAATTGCCCCAGCTGATCTGAAGTTGCATTACTCTGAGTCGCCCCAGCTATCGCCGTTATTTTCACACCCGTAATTGGGCTCTGTTTGTTGGGATCCGCGTCTTGGCGTAATACTGCGCCCACGATGGTCACGCGTCGATGTTTCCGAACGATGGATAATGCGATCCAAAGCGCGGCGACAAGAACGAACACAGAAGCCGATATCGCGGTAATGTTTACAAATCTTTTCACTGGAGCGCAGGGTACGGCAAAGTGATAAAAAACTTTAGATGAAAGACCTTATATCCGCGTTTCGCCATCTAAAATTGTACGATGGCCGGCTACGCTCCGCGATCTCGAGGGCTTTCTCGTCGCGAATTATTAAAGCAGATTGCCGGAGCCGGTTTGTATCTTCCGTTCGTTTCGGGTGCGGCCATCGGCTCGCCACTTTTTCAGAACATCGAAGCCTCAACGACGAGTGTCCAAGGGCTATCTCCCGAAGATGATCGCTTACTCGAGGAGATAGAGAAAGCGCATTTTCAATATTTCTGGGATCAGGCCAATCCACAAACGGGATTGGTGAGAGATCGGTGCAATGCTCACACCAACGACAACAGTATCGTAGCCAGCATCGCAGCGACGGGTTTCGGCTTGACGGCATTATGCATAGGCGAAAATCGGCATTATGTGTCCACGGACGATGCGCGCAATCGCGTTCTTGCGACGCTTCGATTTCTTTGGAAGAAACTTCCAACGCACCGCGGATTTTTGTATCACTTCGCGAATGTGAATACCGGTGAACGGGTGTGGGATTCGGAAGTGTCATCGGTGGATACGGCCATTCTTCTTTGCGGCATTCTCACTTGCAGAGCCCACTTCGAAGCGCATTCCGAAATCAGCAATTTATCGTACGAAATCTTCAACCGCGTTGATTGGACATGGCTCTCGGAAGATACAACTTTGCTGCCTCATGGCTGGCGCCCTGAGACCGGTTTTTTGCCGTATCGATGGGATTACTACAGCGAACTAATGATGATGTACTTACTGGGGCTTGGTTCGTCGGCCTATCCGCTAAATGTGGACGTGTGGAATGCATGGAAGCGTGTGAAATTTGAGTATGACGGGCTGCGTTATATCGGTTCATTTGCTCCTCTGTTCGTTCACCAGTATTCGCAGGCTTGGTTTGATTTTCGCAACAAACGGGACAAATACGCAGATTACTTCGAAAACTCGACGATTGCGACAGAAGTGCATCGCAGGTTTTGTATTGAACTAGCGAAACAGTTTCCCGATTACTCCGATGATTTGTGGGGGATAACCTCATCTGATTCCCAACTCGGCTATGTCGTTTGGGGTGGACCGCCGGCGCTCGGGCCGATTGATGGAACAGTCGTACCTTGTGCAACAGGGGGTTCGCTTCCGTTTCTCCCGACGGCGACGTTGAGAGTGCTTCACAACATACGCAATCGCTATCCCGTCGCATGGAGCCGGTACGGTTATGTGGATGCATTTAACCCTCTTAAACAATGGTATGGCCACGATGTCATCGGGATTGATTTAGGAATTACATTACTAATGGCCGAGAATTTGAGAACGAATTTTGTGTGGGAGACGTTTATGAAAAATGCCGAGGCGACTCGAGGTATGGAGCGCGCCGGATTTCAGCCCTACACGCCTTCCAAAAAGCCCTTGTTTTAATTTATTTCGATCACAGCGAGGCCGTGGGCTGGCAGGGAAATTGTCAGCCTTTTATCTTGGATCTTTGCTTTTGCTGCTTGAGGCAGTTCCGCCGCTTTTTGTAAGTCTTTAATTTGTCTTTCGGTAGGAAATTGAGGCGACCCCATATTCTTGTAGGTTCTTCGAACATTGCCATGTTCTTCATCAACCAGGGAAATCGAGGCATGCTTCACATCTTTACCTAAGAAGTCCAATTCAAATAATCTCGTGGCGCCTTCCTCATTCGGCTCAGCGTAGTTCCATACAGCAATCACGTAGGTTCCATCGCTGCGCTTTGTCGCCAATACTGAGTCAGAAGGGACGGAAAGACGCTTTTCTCCGAGACGGTGGAGAATCAGAAATGCGTTGTACGCCGGCTTCGGAATGCCTCGTTCTGCCATCAATCCATAACCGCCATAAAATGGCGCCTTTATTACTCCTTGTTCTTCAAATACGTCAGAGAATGTCCAATACGACATCATCGTAACCATGCCACTGCATTGCCGAATCGTGTCAGCAAGCCATGGTCCCATATAGGTTGAGTCTGTTATTTCGGGAACGTTTCGATACGTGGCATTAAACTCGCTCCAGATCAGAGGAAGGTGTTGCATGGATGACGTCGCAATTTGCTCATGTACCTTCTTAACTGCGCGGCAGACCATCTCCCGGCGAGGGATCGCTTTACTGGCGCCAAACACATCTTTTGATGTGTCGTCACCATAGACGTGCGTAGAAACGAAATCCACGGGAATGTGGTTCGTGGCACAATGGCGGAGAAATTTGTCCACCCAGGCTGCTTGTGCCGTTGCCGGGCCGCCGACTCGCAACTGGGAATCGACGTTCTTAACAGCCTTCGCTGTGTGATCGTAAAGCTCCCAATAGCTTTCCTCGCGCGGCTCGCCTGACCAAAAATCAAGATTCGGTTCATTCCAAACTTCAAAGTACCAGGAGCGGACCTCATCGTCTCCATAACGATTAATTAGGTGCTTAACGAAAGCAAAAATCATCGCGTCCCACTTCGTCCAATCTTTTGGTGGAGAAGTATTTGGCCTGTACCAAAAAGAATGCAACGCGCCAGGATTGGACGCTAATTTTGCAGGCATGAAGCTCAGCTCAACAAATGGTTTGACGTGTTCCGCTAAAAGCCCGTCGTAAATTTGGTCCACATAGGAGAAGTTATAAATCGGTTGTCCGCGATCATCCTCGTCATATAATCCGGCTTCGTCATGGAAGATTGCATGAAATCTAACGTATTTGAAATCAGTCGCAGCGTGGACAGCTCGCAAGTCGCTACGATAATCGTCCCGTAGTGACAAAATCGCCCGCCCTGAGCCAAACATCTGCTCCCAAAAATGAGGGAACTCCTCGGTGGGGGCGTTCAAATTAATGCTTATTTGTTCCGGCACGATTGCTCCCGCTGTTTGGGCGCCACATAGGCTACTCGCCGAGCTCCAACACAGCAAAAACGAAAAGGCCAGACGATTCCCAAGCATCGCAGGGTTCCTGAGTTATGCAGCAAGTCTGCGTGATCTAGACGGCAGATTCACGCGAGTCACTGGCCTTTCCTGGAGCAAGAGTTCCGTAGCTTGCACATTAGGATTCTTATGGAAACATTGCCGCATGAAGCCTTCGCACAGGAAGTTTGTAATCGCAAGCAAGCTCATCCCTTGATGATGGGCCATCCAGGATTTCACGAGAGTGGGGCGGCGAACGCGCTTTTTGGTTAATGGATCCGTATAGTCTGCTGCCTCGTAGAAGCCGAGTGAGGCAAGCCAATGCGATCGCTCCATTGTACGCAAGTTCTTCAAGGCTTCTGTCGGCGTGAGGTGCAACGCAAGCAAAGTTGAATAGGGTGAGATGACCAGCGACAGGTTTTCTTCGTTTCGCAACGCCAGATCAGGCACGCCAAATGCAAAATATTTATATCCTCCATCGGGGTCGCGATCGGCATAACTCGATTCAGATATTCCCCACGGCACCCTTTTGTTTTCTGCATATCTGCGTTGAGCATAAACCGCTTCAGAGCAAGCACGATCGAGCAAAGTGCCAGGATATGTTTCCATCCATAGAGAGGGCATAAGGTATTCGAACATCGTGCCTGCCCATGAGAGCAAAACTATGCGTCCATTATTAAGCTTGTGCTGACGGCCTAGAGAAAACCATGATTCTTGGGGAATGTCGTTCTTGGCGATCGCGACGAAGGACGCCATCCTGGACTCTGATGCCAGTTGGTCGTAACAGGCATCGCTCGCTTTTTGGGAAGCAACTTCAAAGGCGACCGATAGTAGCTTGCGTTGTGGATGCAGCATGAAGGTGAAGTCGGTATTTTCCGCGAAATCGCCTGCCTGGGAAGCAATGGTTTCTAATCCGTCAATCAGCGTGACAATCTTGGCGCGCGCGTCCGGCAGCAATTCCGCAAGCTGCTGGCAAGCGCGCCGGTTGGGGGTGCGGAATGCTGTGGACTCCGGCAACTCTGAAACTAGCGCGATTTCCATTTGGAGCGCATCAACGAATGCAGGTAACTTATTTAGTGGGATCCCCGTCCACCTGCCCCAATCGAGGCCAGGTAAGGTTTCTTCGAGTGCTCGAAATTCAGGCGCAAGCCACGGTGCATAGGATTGCAGAGTTGAACGAAAGTGCTCAATTCTCAGCTTGCATTGGTTCCTAAACCAGCTGGCATCATCAGTACTCGCCGGCCGGTTGTTTTTGCGCTCCAATACTTTGAGCGGGAACTCTTCGATGGCTGTAATCCAGTCCTGCCGGCTAAGACGAGCGAAATTTCTGGCCACGTGTTTAGGCAATGCACGAAGCTTCACAAGCTCCCAAAGATGATCCAACAATCCATTCGACTGCGTCTCTTCAAGTACTGGATTCCGGAGGCGTTCGCGACAACCTTGTTCGAGCGTCCAAAGGGACGCTACCAGATTACCGCTGTCCACGGACGAGACCACCGGAGGTGCAAGCGGTTGCAAGGTAACGTTGTCGTACCAATTGTAGAAATGCCCCTTAAACTTCGGCAGACGTTGTATGGTCGCAAGCGTTTTCGAAGTTAAGTCAACAAACTCGGGAAGAGTTATATAACCGAGCTTGTGGGCCGCCTGTCTTGCATTCAGCAAAAAGCCAAGGTTGGTTGGCGAAAGGCGATTGTCCACGAATTGCGGATCCTCGCGTACGTTGTCGGGAATCAACCAATGATTAGTTTCATTGCTATGGTCAGAGAAGAATCGCCAGGTGCGCAAACCTATTCTTCGAAGCAAGAGTAGGTCGTTTTCGGTGTCGGGTCCGTGCGAAGGCTGAGGCGGTTGGTTAAGCCACACGGAGACAAACTTGCTCGAGGCCCAGAGCGCGAGTACAGGCAGTGCGGCAAGGAGTGCAATCGGCCGAACCGCAAAAATCAAAACGCCTATTGCAAAAGAAAGAGCTGGCGTCCAATCCAGATAGATATCTAGAGGAGTTCGGCGGGTCAAAGCCATTTCCTCTTCGGCGGAGGTAACCCATTCCAGCATCTTTCTGCCAGTAAAGAAACGCCGGATCAAAGACCGCACCATGGCATCAAGAGAAACCAACATCTGATGTGCCAAAAACATCAACGTCAGAGTCGATCCTATGTTTGCCGTCAATAGATTAGACAAAGCAGCACGAACTTGTGCGGGTTTTCTTTGAAGGACTGCCTGGACGAATCGAACGCCAGCGCGCACCCAATCGGGGAGGAAAAATAGGGTGAGTGTCGCCGCGGTCCATGCGACTGGAGAGCCCGGGAGAACAAACCAGCCTAGGAGGAGGAGGAAAAATGTGGCGGGTTCAACTAGGCCACGCCGCAAGTTATCCAGAATTTTCCATTGCGAAATCAATGAAATAGGATTGTTGACCCGCACAGCGTTACGGTCAGGAACCCGGCCTAGCAGCCATTCGATGATTTGCCAATCGCCCCGCAACCACCGATGCTTGCGGCGATTATAAGCGCTGTAATGGGATGGATAATCTTCGATGATTTCGATATCGCTAACCAGACCTGAGCGCGCATATGCGCCTTCGATGAGATCGTGGCTTAGTAATAGATTGTTAGGGAATCGTCTGTCTAAAACGCGGTGGACAATGTCCACGTCATAGATTCCTTTTCCTACATAGCTTCCTTCCCCGTACAAATCCTGATAAACGTCCGACACGGCCCGAGAGTAAATATCGAGGCCAGTTTGCCCTGAGTAAATCCTAGCGAGCCTTGAGCGTGCTACGCTTTGCACACTAATGCCAACCCTTGGCTGCAAGATGCCATAACCAGAGACGACTATGTTGCGTTCGGGGTCCACGATTCCCTGGTTTAGCGGATGCGCAATCGTTCCGATCAGTCGCTTCGCAGTTTCTCTGGGTAACAACGTGTCCGCGTCTAGAGAAATCACGAAACGCACGGTGGAAATGATTGACAGGTCACCGACTTCCAACGCGTACGGAACACTGCCGGATCGAAGGTATTGATTGAACTCCAGCAGCTTCCCGCGCTTCCGCTCCCACCCCATCCACGCTTGCTCCCTGGGGTTGTACAGTCTCTTGCGATGAAACAGGTAGAAGGACCCTCTCTTTTCTCCGGCATATTTTAGATTGAGCTTTTCGATCAAGCCCCCGCAAAACGCCGCAAGCGACTCTTCTTCCTTCGGAGCCTCCAGAGAGTCCGGAAGGTCGGTCAGCAAGGCGAAGTGGAGATTTGGATCAGAATTCCCCAGGAATCGCACTTCTAGTTCATCCACCAATCTCTGAACTTGATCTTGATTGAGCAGCAATGCAGGTACGGCCACCATGCTTGTGCATGACACCGGTATTCCCCGATTGAAATCAAGTTTGGGAAGAGCCGCAGGTTCCAAAAAGGATGTAAATAAGTAGTTGGTAAGCTGCACTGCAGCTTCTGAGCATGGTAAAAGCAATGCCGCCAACATCAGCAATGATGCCCAGAAATTTACATGCGCCATGCCGAGTAGTTCAGCAACTACACCTGCGAGCGTAACCGTCAAAAAAGCCAGAGTGGGGATGTAGAAATCATCTGCGTGCGCTTTCACCAGAATCTGTGCCCGTCGACTCAATGGGGGCCGAAATGACAGCTGCTGCCAAAGCTTCTGTGAACCTTCTGCAACAAGGTAATATCCGATGTGCGTGACGCGAATTGCCATGCGGGAGTCGGAGTGCAGTTCACGTTTAGCATCTTCAGCGAATAACAGAGCAGCTTTCGCTACTTCAACCTCACTTGCATCGGAATATTGTGCAATATAGGCAACTTCATTTCGATAACGGTTGCGGCTATCGGATTCCATCTTCAAATAGGCGCCCGCAGGGTCTTGTTGCAGGTATCGATCAAATAAAATAAAGGGCTCGATGAAGCCCCACCAATCCATTTGATTTACGTGGCGGATATCTTCAAGAGATGCCTTGAGTTCGGCGTCGGGGACCCATCCTGTTTTAACCAATCTGTCGCTAATATTTTCGAGCCACAATAGTACAAGCACCGAGTTCAGTGCGCGCAATTCAGCGAGATTGAGCACAGCTGTTTGTTGGAACGCCTCGATATAAAGGAAGAACGAGCTTTCATTCCAGCGCCAATCCGACACTCTCATAAAGCCCTTCGCGATGGCCAGAATTCTTGGAATAACCAATCCATCGGGAGTTTTGACGTGAGGTAGCGTGTGTAACGAACGAAAGCTCTCCGTCACATCGTGCAGACTTGATTGCAAGAGAGCTGTCGAATCGCGCACCATGTCCGACGCAGCAGCTTTTGAAAGAGCGGTGCGAAGATCACCAGTCAGCACGGATGCCCGCTTCGAAAGAACATCTGAGGTCCGAATGCTGGGAATCCAGGCCAGACCGGACGCCAATTTGCGAGCATGATTACGGATCAATTCTGGATCCGTAGCCGATGCGGGCGGCACCGAAATCATTGGAGCCCGACGAGTTTCTTCTGCCTGGAGATCAACTGCTTCGAGCATCTTTCTCACTCCTAGCGGTAACTTGCTGCCTGCATCTCGAACATTTCCGCATATCGCCCATGCTGATTTACCAATTGGGGATGACTACCTTGTTCAGCGACCCTTCCGTTCTCAAGCACCACGATACGATCGGCCATGCGGACGGTGGAGAAGCGGTGGGAAATAAAGAGCGCCATTTTTCCCGCGGTCAGTTCTGAGAATTTTTGAAATACTTCGAATTCACTGCGCGCATCCAGCGCTGCGGTGGGCTCATCGAGAATAAGTAACTGCGCGTCACGCAGGTACGCTCGTGCAAGGGCGACTTTTTGCCATTCTCCTCCGGAAAGATCGATTCCTCCGTCGAAACGCCGTCCCAACATTTGTTCGTAGGCCAAAGGGAGCCTTGCGATCACATCGTGTGACCGGCTTTTTTCCGCGGCATTGCGCAATTTGTCAAGATCTTCAATCTGCTCGATTTGCCCCGTCGCAATATTTTGTCGCGCAGTCATTTCATAGCGCATGAAGTCTTGAAAGATGACCCCAATCTCGCGATACAAGCTCTCCAGGTCATATTCGCGGAGGTCAATGCCATCGAGCAGTATTTGGCCTTCACTCGGGTCATATAGGCGCGTGATTAGTTTGACTAAAGTGGTTTTGCCTTGCCCATTTTCACCGATGAGCGCCACGCGTTCCCCCGGGTGTAGAAAGAAGTTCAGATGATTCAGGACCAACCGTTCACTACCGGGGTATTTGAACGACACATCGCGGAATTCGATGCCTTGGCGTACGGTTCGCGGTGCAGGCAGTGCATTCGGCTTGGAGCGAATGGTCGGTTCCATGTCGAAGAAAGCCAGAAGATCTGTCAGGAAGAGCGCCTGGTCGGCGATGCCTGCGAGTGTGGAAAAAACCTGTTGGATATTCGCACTAGCCTGAAGAATTGCACCCGCCAAGAAGGTCAGCGTTCCAATTGTGATTGCGCCTAGCAGAGTACGCCAAATCACGAAGACGTACGCTGCGTAGTAACCCATGGTGCCCAGTAACGACAAGAGCGAGCTGGCGACAAACTTTCGCCTCGCGAGCCTGACATCCTCGTCATAAATTTGATTGGAAAGAGCCGTGAATTGCTGGGTAAGGTAGCTGCTCAAGCTGAACAGCTTAAGTTCTTTCGCCGCCTCTTTACTTCCAGCCAGCAGGCGGAGGTAGTCCAACTGTCTGCGTATCGGCGTCTGCTTGAAGTTTTTGGCATAGCCGAGAAATGCAAAGTGGCTCTCTCCCACAAATGCCGGCAACACACCCACCGCCAGCAAGACCAAAAGCCATGGTGAGAACGCCACAATGGAAGCGGACATCAAAACGGCCGTAGTGAATTGTTGAATAAGACGTCCGATGGACTGGATCATTCCCAAGCGGTCCGTTGCCTGGACGCGGGCCCGTTCCAATCGGTCATAAAAGACTGGATCCTCGTAAGCAATTAGGTCCAAGCTGGCGGCGTGTTTCATCACCTTTATGCTGACGTGCCGCGTGTAATTGTCCGCCAACAGAGAATCAAGGTAATCGATGAAACGGGCGAGCACTCCATTTCCCACAGCGACCGCGAACTCGGCAGCAACCAGCCACCAGAAACGCGGTGACACACCCTGTCGCGTGGAAATTGCTCTCACGATGCCGTCAATGATGAGTTTGGTGATCCAAAGCAGTGCGATGGGCAAAAAAGAGGCAACGATTCGAGAAATCAGCCCCAATAAGACGACCTCGGGCCCCGATTCCCAAACGATTCGCAAAGTTGGAGGGACGTTTCGAAGCGCAGATATCCGCTGTCGCCAACTAGTAGTAGAGTTTGTGGTCTTTTCGGTCACACGCCCGCTCATTTACTCGTCCGACTCGCTCGCCAACAAATGTGCCGATATGAGGTGCAAAAATCTCATCTGGAGTTATCCGCGCGGCAAAGCCATGAATTCGAAATGCAATCGTGAGGCCATTCCGATCGCGCATGAAGGCATGCTCAATACGCCGGTTGTCTGGGTGGTACGCATCTCGAAAATCAGTATGAAACCTTAGATAAGCATGGAAAATGCTGTACCGTAACGAAAAATCTGCAAGCAGTATCGCAGGATACGCGAAAACCAGCTTTTGCATCTTAAAGCCGCGAATTCGTTCAAGTGTAATTCTTACGATGCATATGAAGATTCTCGTTACAGGAGGCGCTGGCTACATCGGCAGCGTCGTGGCAGATCAGCTGGTGGCCGCAGGCCATCATGTCACTGTTTTTGACAACCTCTCGGGTGGGCACCGCGCGGCGCTTCCGGCCGGTATCGAGCTTGTAGAAGGCGAGCTTGCCGATAAAGACCGATTATCTTATGTGTTCCAATCGCGCTCATTCGATGCGGTCATGCATTTCGCAGCTTTCATTGAAGCCGGTGAATCAATGATCTGCCCAGAGCGTTTCTTTAATAATAACAGCGCAACTGCTCTCGTTTTACTTGAGTGCATGTTGAGGGCGGGCGTGCGACGGCTGATTTTCTCCTCCACTGCCGCCATCTTCGGCAACCCAGTTTCGACTCCGATTCTGGAGGAGGATGCCTTTTCGCCCACAAACCCGTACGGCGAGTCGAAGTTAATCGTCGAAAGAATGCTCACCTGGTTTCATCGGATTCACGGTATGCGTTATGCGAGCTTGCGCTACTTCAATGCTTCCGGATCTTCTTGTGCACACCGTGGAGAAGCGCACGATCCGGAAACACATTTGATTCCGCGCGTGCTCAAAGTCGCATTGCGGCTGTTGCCCTCCGTTCAGATTTATGGGACAAACTATCCGACGTCCGATGGAACTTGTGTGCGTGATTATATTCACGTGAGCGATCTGGCGAATGCGCACCTGCTTGCGCTGCTCGCGCTCGATCGATGTGCGCAGCCCTTGATATACAACCTGGGGAATGGATGTTGTTTTAGCGTCCGTGAAGTGATAGAAGCGGCTCGCAAAGTAACAGGCCAATCGATTGATGCCATTGAAGCCCCTCCACGAGCGGGAGACCCCGCGATTCAGGTTGCGAGTTCTGAGAAGATTCGTCGAGAACTCGATTGGCGGCCGCAATATACGAGCCTCGAAGCCATCATCAAATCTGCCTGGGATTGGCATCGCACCCATCCCAATGGTTATGCAACAGTCGACTTATCTAGCGAACCAAAGGAGGAACCCGATTGCACCGCAGCTTAAGCATGATTACCGTCTGCGGCATTCGGTAAATGCTGTATGGCTCGACAAATTTTGATTCGACAAAATATCTTGGTAAAGGACTATCCAATTTTGCGCACACCTAGTTTTCGCGTCGTTGTCATGCTGTGTATTTGTGTGGGCGTGGGTTATTCGCAGAATTCCGCGCCTACATCAACGCCCAATGATCTAGTGTCAAATAGTACAGGCTCGATGCAAGCCTCCCCGGGCAGCGCGAGCGCGCAGCCCGAACAGCAGGCACCTGCGGTGCAAGATCCAAATGTTTTCGTTTTCAAGAAAAAAGTTGAGGAAGTTGTGTTGCATGCAACCGTGGATCAGGGCGGCAGGCCGGTTTCCGATCTAGAAACCGGCGCGTTTACGATCTATGACAATGGAGTGCCGCAGAAAATCACGTCTTTTAACCGCGAGGATGTTCCGGTTGCCTTAGGTATTCTGGTGGATAATTCCGGTTCGATGCTGGATAAGCGTCCCCAGCTCAGCCAGGCACTTCTGAATTTGATTCAGGCCAGCAATCCCCGGGATGAAGTATTCGTCGTAAATTTCGGCCAATATCCGTATCTTGATCAAGACTTCACATCTGACTCCAGCCTTCTTCAAAGGGCGATGTTGCGTGTTTCATCCGCAGGCAGTACTGCATTGTATGACGCCGTCGTGGCTTCTTCAGCGCATATTAGCAACCATCGGAGAGAAACCAAGAGAATCTTGCTCATCATCACAGATGGTCAGGACAACATGAGTGTGGATACCCTGCAGGAGGCAACTCGCAGTCTCCAACAAAAAGATGGTCCTGTCGTTTATGCAATCGGTCTTACGGGGGACGGCCTTTCTGATGCTGGCCGCGACGCTTTGATTGCTCTGACCAGGGCCTCGGGAGGGATAGCTTTTTTCCCTCGCAATATAAACGAAGTCGATTCGATTACGCGCCAAATTGCCCGAGATATTCGTGTGCAATACGACCTCTCTTACAAGCCGACAAGCGAGAACGCACAGAGTAACGCTTTCAGAACTGTCAGAGTCGTTGCGAATTCTCCGCTTTACGGGCAGCTAAACGTTCGCACCCGCACGGGGTATTATCCCAATGAACTTCCACGTTAATCGAGATCAAGAAGCTTTGGTTTTCCACTGCGGACTCAGTTGGAGTTCGTCCGCCTCCTCCATGCGAAAGTGAATGTCACGCTGAGGGTAGGGGATGCGGATTCCTTCGCTGCGCAGGCGTGCCAGCAACCGTTTGCGCAATTCGTGCTGTACGGGATATTGATCTACAAAAGTCGTGACTTTACAGTTCACACCGAATTGCATTGCCCAATCGCCGAACCCTGGAATAAAGCTGACCGAAGGGACGTCGGTAGTGACTAGACCCGGAACCGAGCCAACTGCACGGCGTGCTTCGTCAGACAAAACACGCTCGACTTGAGATGGATCGCTCTCGTAACTCACATTTACTGGGATGGTGATGGACATCGAAGGATCCGGTAAAGAAAAATTGGTGACGATGGCAGATGCCAGCTTGTTGTTGGGCACAACAATGATGTTTCCTCCGAGATTACGAATGCGCGCCGAGCGCCAACCAAGTTGTGAAACATAACCTTCTGCGCCGTTATCGAGCTTGATGTAATCGCCCACATGAACAGGATGGTCAAGGTGTACATAAAAGCCGGCAAAAAAATTAGACAGCGTGTCTTGCAAGGCCAACGCAACTGCGACGCTCCCCACTCCCAGAGTGGTCCATACGGCCGTTAAAGACACTCCAAGATTGTCGAGCACAATCATGAGTGCGAAGCCGGCGAAGACGATATTGCTGATGAAATGAATCGGCTCGCGCATCGTTACCGCGACTTGCCGGTGTGCGAGCCATCCATCGAGAGCGAGGTGCAATATCCGGCTGCAACAATAGAGGCAGATGCACAAAATCGTTACCCAAAGAATGCGATTGGTGAGGTGCAGGATCTTTGCCGGTATCGGGAGAAAATTAATTGCAATATTTGTAATGCCCAATATCGTAAGCGGCACGATTACGCTCTCGGTCAGCCTCACCAAACCAACAGCGAACCGGCTTGCGGACTGTTGCTCCCATTGATGCAAATAACGCAGCCCAATCAGTCGGACGATCCATGCAACTGCAATTAATGCTGCAATCGCTTCAAAATAAGGAAGCGCCCGCTCAAAGTGTTGAGGCGTCAAAGGAATCCTCCGCGTGAGGTGTTTCGATGGAAGCGCAGAGAGTAGGGTTGGCTAATCAGAGGCAGGTAAATACGGGAGTGTCAGTTTAGACTGCCTCCTGGCTCATGTACATATCGTGGGCAACGTTCGCCCGCAAGGGAATATCAATCAATACCGTAGTGCCGCTGTGGGTGGAGCTGATTTTGATTTCGCCTCCCAACTCGCGAGCCCGCTCCCGCATTCCTGCGAGCCCGACCCCGACGTTGATGCCCTTGGTGACAAAAGTTCGCAACAAATCCGGCGATATGCCCTTGCCATAATCACGTACCGTCAAACACACTCGATCAGGGAAATAATTCAGCCTTATTTCCGCCTTGCTAGCCATTGCGTGGCGATGAATATTGGTCAAGCTCTCTTGCAGAATCCGGAAAAGCACGATATTGATCTGCTTGGGCAGGCGAGGGGCTTCAGCGGGCGAATCGAAAACGACCTCAATCCCGCTGCGTTGCGCGAAGCCATCGATGTACCATTTTGCCGCAGATACGAAGCCCACTTCATCCAAAAGTGGAGGATGCAGCAAATGCGATATGGTTCGAGTCTCCGCGATCGCTTGATCTAGCGATCGTATCGCCTCCGCCAGCAATGCTTCATGAGGAAAGTTCCGGGCCAGTATGTCGAGATTCATCTTTGCGCTGACCAAGTACTGGCCCAGGCTGTCGTGCAGTTCCCGCGAAAATTTTCGCCGTTCTTCATCCTGCAACTGCAGCAAGCGGAGCGTCAGCAAGCGAAGAGACTGTTCACTTTCCCGGGCAGAATTCTCCGCGGATAATCGAGATTCAAGTTCCGACATTAAGAGACGGTAGTGGATGGAAAGCAGCCAGAGTGCAAGCACAAAAGATGTGCACAGCACAACAATGGCCCATTTGTACAGCAACCGTGAGCTTTGTCTTCGTAAGTCAAGTAGCCGGGCCTCTTCTGCCTGCATTTGCTCGGCCAGCGAAGTTTGGGTTTGCGCAAAGCCCACGCCTTTCATAGCCAGATCCGATTGACCCTTTGCATCCTGAGGGCTCGCTTTCCATAAATCGATGGAGGCGTTCCAGAGAGCGAGCCTTTGGTTTACAGTGTCCTGCAAGTCGGCGCAACGCGCCCTTTGGACGGCGTTATCTTGCGTGAGCACACATAAATGGCTTAATGCTGCCGATATTTTCGGCAAGGCTTCGTGGTAAGAATTGAGGTAGCTTGCATCGCTCGTGCTTAGATAGGCCGAGCGATTGCGTCCCGCCACTGCGAGCTGCGCATCCACTTGCCCAAGAGCTACTTGCACATCGCGCGTATGACCAACCCATCCTTCGGTTTCAGTCAATCGAAGGATAGTCAAGCAAGCCGCAATGCCACTCACCAGCAGCAACAAAGCCGCCAGTGTAAACACAATGCGTGCATTGTACTTGGGAGACATACGATGAACTCTCTAGAGCATACCGAATTTACTGCTAATTTTGGCTACCATAATCGCTGTATTTAAGATCGGACGTTTTGAAAAATTGATTCGTTCGACATCCCGCATCGTCCGTTCTGCCTGACTCCCGTACGGTTTTTCTTGTACTGACCGCGCCAAAAGGTCAAGGCCCGCGAAATTCTTACCGGCAGCCTGGCAGGCCCTTTGAATAGCTAAATATTTGTGCTGCTACGGTTTGGAGATATGGCATGGCACTTGCAATTGGCATTTGGTTGTTGCAGCGTGTTCTGACTTTTAGAGTTTGTAAACCCAAATGGACGATGTCTTTCACGCACCCCAGAGGGCAGTCAAGGAGGTATGCCATTTATGAACGATGATGTAAACGCTCATGAGAGTTGGCGCGAACTCTGCGAAGCCGCCGCGAAAGAGCATGATCCCGAAAAATTGCGCGATTTAGTCCGTAGAATCAACGACGCGCTCACGCCCAAAACTCGGAATCGCATTATGCAATATGAGGATGCGATGTCCCCACGCGAGAAAGAGCGGGAGGCAAGCATGACGAGCCTAACCGATTTGTTAAACCTGGAGAAATTGTGTACGGAATTTGCTCAAAAGTGCGTACCGAGTCTCCGCCTGCCTTCTCGAGCGTACAGCCGATTATCTGCTTGGGTTGTAAAGACTAATGTGAAGTCCAGTTCGATGTCCGATCCGCTTCGCGCGGCCCATTGATCGGAGGATTCCATGAACAGAATTACGATCGCGTTGCTGGTTCTGCTCGTTGGCGCATTTGTTTGGGCTCAGCAACCGACGGCTCCATCGCAGGATCAAGCGCAAGCGAATCAAGTACAGACAACGAACGATTACGGAAGCCTGAGTGTGCAGGGGTGCCTGAGCGGTTCTTCCGGCAACTACATGCTGAAGCAAGATGAAACAGGTTCAACTGTAAAAGTTTCCGGAGATGACACAAAGTTGCAAGGCTATGTGGGCCATGAGGTATCCGTCGTCGGCATGACAACCAATGGATCGGCGACTACAGCTTCGGGTTCTGCTCAGCAGCGCACCATTGAAGTTGCTCAACTCACAGAAATTGCGAATACCTGCGGTACCGGGTTAGTGAATTCCGACGTGCCGCGATAATTTCTTCTGAATTGCTTTCGAGCACACTACATTGGCGCGCGTGGTGTGTTCACCAGGTTCTCCGATAAAACCACAGAAACTTTTGCGACAGCTCTGTTCTAGCTTGTCTCTTTCAGAGTCTTGGTCGGTGTCTTCCAATGTAAGTAGGAAACAACCTTTTCAGGCGCTGTCTAGTCTAAGTGCAGGCTCATTGCTCCAGATGTTTCAAGGAGCAGAGCTGACGTCCGGCGCGCAGCAACCACCGCGGGTTGCAAGCAAGTCAAGGTCGCCGGGAGGAGATTATCGAATGCAACCAAACCGCATCGTTCGGTTTTTGTTGTCGATGTTTGTACTGCTGACGTTGTCCGCAAGTTCTTTCGCGCAGATCGGTGTTTCGATCACGATTGCGCCGCCAGCTTTACCTGTGTACGAACAACCGCCCTGCCCCGAAGATGGTTATCTGTGGACGCCGGGTTACTGGGCCTGGGGAGACGATGGCTACTTTTGGGTACCCGGCACGTGGGTCCTTGCTCCTGAACCTGGTTTTCTGTGGACCCCAGGTTATTGGGGTTGGGGCGGCGCCGCCTTCATTTGGCATGAGGGGTATTGGGGGCCGACCGTAGGATTTTATGGCGGTGTCGTTTATGGTTTCGGATATTTTGGGAGTGGATTTGAGGGCGGCCGCTGGGACCACGATCATTTCTACTACAACCGCTCCGTCACCAATGTGAATGTGACGAATATCCACAACGTGTACAACACGACGGTTATTAACAATACAACCACTGTAAATCGCGTCAGCTATAACGGCGGCAATGGAGGCATCACTGCCCGTCCGACTGCGGCCGAAGAAGCTGCGGCCAATGAACGGCACGTTCCTCCAGTTGCAGCGCAGACTCAACATATCCAAGAAGCGCGCAGCAATCCAGAATTGAGGGCTTCCGCCAACCAAGGTAAACCGCCTATTGCTGCCACTCAGAAGCCGAGTGAGTTCAAAGGAGGTGGAGTTGTTGCTGCCCGTGAAGCCGGAGCGCCATATCGAACTCCCGAAAAACAGGCTAAGGGGCAGCCTGCGGGCGAAGCGCGTCCTGAGAATGCTCGCCCCGAAAGCAAGAACAATGAGGCCGCCAAACCGGAAAATCGTCCGGAAGCGAATACCAATGAGACCCCGAAACCTGGAAATGCAGCGCCCAGACCAGCAGTTCATCCCAATGATTTGCCCGCTTATGAACGGCCGGCTGCGCCTAACACGGGCAATCCTAAACTAGATCAAAAATATCAACAGCAACAGCAAAAGCTTCAGGCGCAGCAGGAGAAGCAGCGTCAAAAGCTTCAAGCGCAACAAGACAAAGAACATGCCCAACTGGCTAAGCAGAATGCTGATGAGGCCAGGAAGCAGCAAGTAGAACAGCGTCATCAACAGCAAACACAACAATTGCAGCAGCGGCAGTCTGCGGCCCAACAAAAACTGATGCAGCGGCAGGGGCCTCCCGCGGCCCGTCCTGCACCAGAACGCCGCTAAATTGCAGTTGCTGCGTCGGAACCGCCCTCGGTGTGTGTCTTAGAGCATTGCCGGGGGCGCGGCTATTGTAAGTTCCTAAGTGTCGAGTATTGTTTTAAATCTTTAGATATTGGTTGAGACCCGTACAATATCCCAAGTCGTAAAGACTGCTCTTTACCGCTTCCTACAGGAAATGCCGTATTGAGGAAAATTGCCGACCAGTGCCATGCTCAAGTCATTTATGCAGCGTTGCTTGTCTGTGACATTACTGGGGTGGCCAATTGCCGCACGAGCTAACCGACGATTATGCGCACGATCAAAATTCTAGTTGTTGATGATCATGAGAAGCTTAGAAATAGTGTTCGTTCTTTATTAGAACTTGAACGTGGTTGGGATGTTTGTGGAGAAGCAAGCGACGGCAATGAGGCCGTCGAAAAAGCCAAATTGCTTCGCCCCGATCTGATTCTGATGGACATCGCCATGCCCCGCATGGATGGCTTAACGGCGACGAAAATCATTCGGCAAGATCTGCCCAAAACCAAAATTATATTGGTGAGCCAGAACGATCCCGCCCTCGTCCAGCGCCAAGCTGGGGAGGTGCAGGCCAATGGCTATGTGGCAAAAGCAGACCTTAGCGAGAAGTTGGTCTCCACGATCCATGAGGTGTTGAATACTCCGGCACAACTCTCAAATCGGTCGCAGGACGATCTTTGGGAAAGTTTTAAGGGCGAAATGGCGACCCTCATGCGCCAGACGGATTGGTCTGAGACCAAGTTGGGCGCGACCGAATCATGGTCGCCAGCCTTACGCATGATGGTGAAATTTCTTCTGGCCAATAATTTCCCGCAACTTCTGTGGTGGGGGCCTGAGTTCTCCTCGTTGTACAACGATGCCTATGTGCCAGTCCTGGGAACAAAACATCCCGCCGCGCTCGGTAAGCCGGTCAAGGAAGTTTGGGGGGAAATTTGGCAGATCCTTCAGCCCCTGATTGAGACGCCTTTTCACGGCGGCCCTCCCACCTGGATGGAAGACATTCAGTTGGAAATAAACAGGCGTGGCTTCGTGGAAGAGACCCACTTTACCATCGGCTATAGCCCTGTGCCCGATGAGACCGC
>JAJPHW010000004.1 GCA_021325035.1 Terriglobia bacterium | reverse complement strand
AGCAATTGCAGAATCGCCGCCGACCGAATAATTTGCACGCCCTTCGAATGCTGTGTCCATCCCAGCGCATAACAAATCGCCGCCGTTTTCTCCGGCCCCGAAGCCGCCGTAAACGTCTCCGCCACTTTCAGGAAAACATCCTGCGCTACTCCGCACGATCGTTCCACCATCTCCGCCGTGTAGCGCGAGAAATGCCGCTTCAGCACCTGAAACACGCATCGCGGATTTTGCAGCGTAAGGTCGCGCTCCGACCCATCCGCCGTTTTATACTTCCACGACTCCGTGTCGTACTGCTTCTTCTCCGCGTCCCAGCCGGAGAACAATCCATCCAAATCTTCCGTATCACGGAAGTCGTCGCGCAGAATCGTCGCCGCGTTGGTGTAGTTCACCACATAGTCGTGGAAATATTTATTGTTCTCCAGCGTGTAGCGAATAAGCGCGCCTAGAAAGATGATGTCCGTCCCCGCACGCAGCGGCACCCAAATGTCCGCCGTCGCCGAAGTGCGCGTAAATCGCGGGTCCACATGAATCAGCTTCGCCCCGCGTTCACGAGCTTCCATCACCCACTGGAAGCCCACCGGGTGGTTCTCCGCCATGGACGAGCCCATGATAAGAATCGCTTCCGCGCGGCTCAGGTCAGGGAGTGCGGTCGTGGACCCGCCGCGTCCGAACGATGTCCCCAGACCGGGGACGGTCGAGCTGTGTCATATCCGCGCCTGGTTGCTGACACAAACCAACCCCAGGCCCGCAGTAAATAGCTTCTTGATCAGATAATTTTCTTCGTTGTCGAGGGTAGCGCCACCAAGATGCCCGACCGCCGTTGTATGCATCACCACTTCGCCATCGCGTGTCTCTTCAAACGTGCGGTTGCGGCTCTCCCACAGCCGGTCAGCCACCATGTCCATCGCCGATTCAAGATCAAGTTCTTCCCACTGCCGCGAATACGGCCGCCGGTATTTCACTTTCGTCAACCGCTTCGAGTGCGTGTGCAACTCAAACGTGTCCGAGCCTTTCGGACAAAGATGTCCGCGCGAAATCGGCGAAGCCGGATCGCCCTCGATCGAAATCAGTTTTCCATTTTTGTGAAACGCCAGTTGCCCGCAGCCGACGGCACAATAAGGGCACACACTCCGGCTCACTTCCGCGTCATGATTTTTAGGGCGAAGATTGCGCGAGCGTTCCGTCAGGACTTCCGCTCCGGTGCCGTCAGCGCCCGTGCGGATTTGTTGAATCAGCGGCCAGCGGGAGAGCAGTTCTTTGAGCATGGCTTGCCTCAAACTTTCCAAAAGTGTAACAGGCGGAGATTCAGCTCGTCTCTAGTATGGATAAAAATTTCCTATCGAGAAAATTGCTACCGATTCTTTGATGAGAACATCTAAGAACCAATCGCGGCGGAGTTGTCCCGCGCGCGCACCGGGCTTCCCATGCAAACCACTCACCGACCCGCAACCTGGAAAACGCTCCTCGCCTTCGGCATTATTTACTTCGTTTGGGGATCGACTTTCTACGCCATCCGCGTCGGCGTTCATGAAGTTCCGCCGTTTCTTCTTGCCGCCCTGCGATTTTTTGCCGCCGGAGCCGTTCTTTACGCCTGGCTCCGCGCCACCGGTACGCCCAATCCCACTGCGCGGCAATGGGCCGGAGCCACTCTTCTCGGCGCAGTCATCTTCGTGCTCGACTACGGCTGTCTCTTCTGGGCCGAACAGCGCGTGCCTTCGGGCATTGCTGCCGTTGTGCTGGCCTGCATTCCCGTATTCATGACTTTGTTGGAGATCATCATTCTCCGCACCCAGCAGCTGACGTTTCGCCTCGGCGTCGCTTTGCTCATCGGAATTTTAGGCGTGGCCGTGCTCGTGAACCGCTCGTTCAGCCTTGGACAGGCCCCGATTGACCGCGCCGGAACGCTGGCGCTCATCTTCGCGGCGTTCAGCTGGTCCATCGCCTCCATCTATACCAAGCGCGTCACCTTGCCCGAATCCAAGCCGATGAGTTCTGCCGCCCAAATGCTGACCGGTGGAACCCTGCTCTTCGTCCTGACGGCCGTCACCGGCGAGTTCTCCGGCTTCCATGTCCAGCGCGTTTCCTTCAACGCCTGGTTCGCGCTCGTCTATCTCATTATTTTCGGGTCAATTATTGGCTTTACTGCCTACGTCTGGCTGCTGCACTACGAATCACCCACAAAAGTCGGCACCTACGCCTACGTCAATCCCGTGGTCGCCGTCGCCCTCGGATACTTCATCAGTCGCGAACCCGTCGGCCTCCGCACCCTTCTGGGGACGTTGTTAGTGCTGGTCAGCGTGATCACGATCACGACAACACCGAAGAAGATTCCTGAGGCAAAAGAAACAACAGAGATGGCCGCAGCGGACTGACCTCATATACTGGGCCGCGTCGGTGTCCTAGCTTGTTTTTTGTTCCTTTTATTTGCTGCCGATAAACAATCTGATCGGTGCTTCTCCGACCTTATCTCCGCCGCTGGATTGCGTTACGGACGCGAGACCACCAGTAAATACTAGCTTATCGAATTCCCACATTCCTACTCCGCCGCCGACAGATTCCCGCAAGATACTGAAAAGTACATCCGCAATTCCTGAAATCTCCGGCGGAGAACCTGGCTTTACTCCAATTAATATCCCTCTAGCGGAGGTTCCGCCTCCAATGGGATTTGATATGTTAACGTGCAATCCGGCCTCGCCGATGCAATCAAGGATCGCGCCGCTAAAGTTAGCTACTTCCAGCGTGTCTCCGAACACCCTGACATCGATCGTGCGGCCTTTGAAAGGTCGCAATGCGGCCGTTAGCCGGATATGTTGCTCTGCGGTTAATACTCTGTCTGCAAGACGCGCTTCTAATTGGAGCCTTGCCAATCGTTCTTTCTCAGCGGTTTCGTTAGCTTTTGCTATGTCGAGTCGGAATCCCTCGGCTTTCGCATTGGCTTCGGCGGAGTGCTGTTCGGCAAGTGCAAGACTCGCTTGCGCTTTCGTTGCCCGTTCGTTTGCTTCCGCCGCCCTTTGGTTCGCCAGAGAAATGTCCTTTTCAAACGTGCCTGCAACCCGCTTGGCTTCGGCGGCGACTTTTTCTGCATTAGCAGCACGTTCTTGCTGGTCTACTAATCCACGCTTCGCATCGGTAAGGTCTTTATCAAACTGGCGCAGTTGCACTTCTTGGCGAACTTTTATTTTCTTCCCGGTTAATACAAACCCCGCGCCAAATGCGAAGGTTAGGAATAGTAAGATTACTCCGCCTAGCTCAAAAAACGAGTTCCACGATTCAACTGACCACATAGATCACATCCTGGAAATCAGCTTGTTAAAAGTAGGGCACTACCTATCCCCTCGTCATCTTCTCCGGCTTCATCAACTGATGGAATTCCTCTTCCGTGAGGTATCCCAGCTTCAGCGCGGCTTCGAGCAGGCCAGTCTTGTCCACATGCGCGGTGT
>JAJPHW010000074.1 GCA_021325035.1 Terriglobia bacterium | reverse complement strand
ATGTTGGTTGGAGCCCGCTGGTCGCTTTCCGCGAAGGAAGCCAGAACTGCATCCTGTTCCTGCCGCAACCACGCGTAGCCAAACTGCACATCGTTCTTCTTCTTCAACTGGCCGAAGCTGCCATCCACGCCGTACTCTTTGTTTTGACTTCCCAGATTGGTGAGCACAGCACCTTTGGTGTTGAGCGGGTGCGCTTCCGCGTCGAGGTTGTCTTCAAGTTCAAGCAACAGATTGAAGGGCAGGCGGGCAAGGCCGGTTTGAATCTGGTTATTCAAGATAAAGTCGGCATAGTTGTAACCAGAGTAGAAATGAAGGACGCCTTTGGAATCCACAAAGGTGGCGTTCGTCATCCCGTTAGGGGCAAAGACGCATGGGGCAAATGCCGGCGCATTCAAAGCGCTGGCGCATCCTTGTCCTTCGCCCGGGACTGGAATGCCTGTGACGGGTGTGGTGCTGCCGCTAGGCAAGTAGCCAGTAGTCGTGGCTCCAACACCGAACGCGCTGCTGGAAAGGATGGCGTCGGGGCGGTTCCACTTCAAGCTCAGGAATGAAGGAGTCGCCGTCCATGGGCCCATCTGCAACCGGGCAGAAGCCTGCATGCCAAGAGCATACGAGTCTTGGCCTTTGGTGCTTTCGTTATAAAGCAACTGCATGGCCTGTACCGTGACATTTTTGACCGGGCCGAAGTTCGTATCGAAAGAAAGCTTCTGGTCGAAACCTTCCGGATTGAGATCGGGGTCGCCCGTAACAGATGTTCGCTGCCAGAGGTACGCGAATTTACCGCCGGTCAAAGAGAGCCAGCGATGAGCGACTGGATTGTAGGTAATGTAACCCTTGTCCAATCCGATTGTTTTGCGATCGAAATTGTTGGTAAAAGTTTCGTTGGTCGTCGTGGGATCCCCGAGCGAGCCGGTCGCGATTGCAAAGCCCGCATTGAAGTCCTCGTTGAGTGCGCCTTCCAGACCGAAACGCACACGAATGCGAGCGCGATTGCGGTCTGGCACTGTGTCCTGCATAAAGCTTTCACCGCGCAGCCTTACGTCTCCTGTAAACCGGAAGCGGCCCGCGAGAGCTTCCAGCGCGGATGTGCGTTTCTGCTCCTCCTGGACCGTCGTGGCTGTCCCCAGCAATGAGGTTTTCACATCGGCGAGATCGCTGTTCAGCTTAGTGACGGAATCTTTTTGAGCGTTGGCGATGTTTTCTGCATCAGCCGCTTTTTGTTGCGCGTCGCTGGCAGCAGATTGGGCTTGCTGGAGTTGCTGCTGAGCCTGTTGTGCCTGCTGCTGGGCTTGCTGGACGACCGCTTCGCGGCCGCGCACTTCCTGGCGCAGTTCCTCAATCTGATGTTGTTGCGCTGCCAGCGCGTCTCGAAGAGCCTTCACATCTTCGGCAGTAATAGTTGCCGATTTGGGCGCGGCTTTCGTTCTAGGCTTGGCGGCCGGTTTTGCAGGCGTCGCCGATTGCGCGAAGATCGTGGCGGTTAAGGCTGCAAATATTGCAGCGGATTTGAGTGGAAAGGTGAGTCGCATAAACTTCGAAGCTCCTTAGGGTCGTTTTTCGAGTGTTGGTAGTTCAATATCTATAATGCCTACTAATACAATTAACATTAGCGGTAATAGGATGAATATATGGTTAAAATTCCCTTTGGTACACAACTTCTAAAATTGGTTGAGATTAACTAACCGCCAGCCCCCACTTCTGTTGCAAGCGGTATTCGAGAGCCTTGAAAACGAGACCATCCACGATGTAACCAATCCCTATGATCAGCAGCATGACGGCGATGACCTGACTCATGTCATTCAAGTCGCGGCCCATCATGAGTAACTGCCCCAATCCGAGACTGATGAAGATCATTTCGCCGGAAATCAGAGAGCGCCAGGCAAAGGCCCAGCCCTGTTTAAGGCCCGAAAGAATAAAGGGAAGGCTGGCCGGCAATAGGACATACCAGAAAAGCTGAAGGCCTTTTGCGCCTAAATTTCTTCCTGCCATCTTGTAAATCTTGGGCATCTGCTTACGGCCATCTTCCATGGCGATGGTCACGGAGAGTAAGGAACCCATCACCACAACAAACAAAATCGCTTTCTCGGTTAGACCGAACCATAGCACTGCGAGCGGGAGCCAGCAGATGCTGGGCAAACTTTGCAGGCTGACTAAAAGTCCACCCATCGTTTCTTCAAGAAATTTATTGCTCGCCACGCCCAGGCCTAGAATCATGCCGAGCACCACTGACAAGCCGTAGCCGAGCAACATCCGTTTCATGCTGACCGCAATGGCAATCCAAAAGCTATGATCTGCAAACCCTGCTGCGAGTGATTCCCAGACTCCCCACGGAGTGGGGAATACATAAGGAGGCCAAATCTTAAGAGCTGCAAGTAAGGACCAGATTCCGATCAATCCCGCGTAGAAGATTCCATGACGGGCAATTTTCTTGGGCAGAGAGTTGCTCATGCATGTACCTCCTCTCCGTATTGCTCTTTAAGAGATTTGTCTATCTCCTCGCGCAAGTCGTCAAGGATGTCGCGCACAGTCCTGGCGACAGAAATATCTTCGAGTTGACGGGGACGCGGCAGATCAATCGCGTATTCCCGTTTCACTTTGCCCGGACGAAAAGTCATGAGCGCCACGCGGTCCGCCAGCCGGATGGCCTCGCGGACATTGTGAGTGATGAAAATAATCGTGCGCCCGGTTTCTGCCCAAATACGTTCGAGCTCGTCGTGCAATAAATCGCGTGTCTGCGCGTCGAGGGCGGCAAATGGTTCGTCCATCAGCAATACGTCGGGTTCCGTCGCAAGCGCGCGAGCCAAAGCTACGCGCTGCCGCATGCCTCCGGAAAGCTGATGAGTGTAGCTGTCTTTAAACTGCGCTAAATGGACCAATTGCAGGTAGTAACGCACCTTTTCCTGCCGCTCGGCCTTCGGGATACCCTTCATCTTCATGCCAAATTCGACGTTTTCACCAACGGTCAGCCATGGGAATAAACCAAGTTCCTGAAAAATAAGAATGCGGTCGGTTCCGGGTTCGGTGATGGGATTGCTATCGATCATCATTTGACCGGAAGTCGGAAAGTGCAAGCCTGCGATGAGATGGATCAACGTGGACTTGCCGCAACCGGAAGGCCCGACAATGCATAAAAATTCTCCGGCCCGGACTTTCAAATCAATGTTGTCTAACGCAATGAGGCGCTTACCGTCGTTGGTCTTATAGCTCAGAGTAACGCCATGCAATGAGATCTTGGGAACTTCCGGCTTGGAGTGGTGAAGGCGGACCACTTCAGGGCGAAGCCCCGCGGCCGCACCTGTGCTGCGTCGAGTAACTGTCTCCAGGCTGCGGACGGGGGATACGCGGGCTTGTATGGAAGTCTTCGGCGTCATTGAATCGCCTTCTTTCCTTTTGCGATTAGAACTTGGTTTAGCAACGTGAGATCGTAGATTCCGGAAAGATCGGGCATTTGCTTCCCCAGAAAGCCAGCCGTAAACGCGGACTGCGCCGACTTCAAGAGTGTTGTGCGTAGCGGATCATAAGTCACTTGAATCCGCGCATAAGCTTCATCTAAAACACTGGCGGGCAATGCCTTCCCTGTTTCCTTTTGAATTTGCGCATTCAATAAAGATTTCGATTCCGCAGTGTGTTGATTAATCCAATCCGTTAACTCGACATTCGCGGCAAGCCAATTCTT
>JAJPHW010000132.1 GCA_021325035.1 Terriglobia bacterium | reverse complement strand
TTGCGAGACGTAAATGCGGTTGGGATCCACCGGCGAACCCTTCATGTGGTAAATTTCCCATCCCGCAAAGTGGGGCCCGGAAACCGTCCAGTTGTCGCGCTTCCCATCAGAAGTCAGAATGAACGCGCCTTTGCGCGTGCCCACCAGAACTCGAACTCCGCTCATGATGCCTCCCTAAACTCTTGGTCGATTACTCCAGCCCAACGCAACGCTTCCTTTCGATGCACAAATGCGTGCATGGCCACGATCTTGGTATCATGCGCCGTATATACATCGGCCAGTCTTACTTCCTGCCACGTATCAGAATTCTTTAAACGAAAGCGCGCATAAACAAACACGACGATTTTGTCGTTTGAGATGACGAATCCCTCGGGCTCGCTGCTTCCTTCGGCCCATCCTGCGCGTGATTGCGCCAGATATTGTTTCACGGCTTCGCGCCCTTGGCGAGCGCCGCCTCCTGGGAACTCAATCGGTTCCACCCACTCGATGTTGGCGTCCATCGGTGCGACTGCGGCATCCATATCGCCTCGGTTGAAAGCGGCGTAAGCCCCGCGCAGCATTGGAATGATTTTATGCATTTCCATCGAACTCTGTGAAGCCTCTTTACTCGCACAGCCGGTCAGCGGAATAGACGTCAGGCAGAGGTCCACGGCCATGCAGATTCTGTGTGAACTCGTGAACATCCGCTTTGCTAGTTGCCGTTATAGGCGCGTTTCAAGGCAGCAATGTCGAACTTAACCATTTGCATCATAGCTGCAAAGACGCGTTGCGACTTCTTCCGGTCTTTACCCTTAATCATCTTAAAGAAAATCTTGGGAACAATCTGCCAGGAAACCCCATATTTGTCTTGCAGCCATCCGCACTGGATTTCCTTGCCACCGGTGGTAAGTTTCTTCCACAAGCGGTCAATTTCTTTCTGATCGTCACAATTGACCAAAAATGAAATCGCCGGCGTGAAGCTGTATTGTGGCCCGCCATTGAGTGCAATGAAATTTTGGCCTTCGAGCTTGAAGTTAACGATCATGACCGAACCCTTCGGGCCCGGACCGGCATCACCGTAGCGTTCAATGTGAGTGATCTTCGAATTCTTAAAGATCGAAACGTAAAACTTTGCGGCCTCTTCCGCGTTGTCGTTAAACCACAGAAATGTGTCTATTTTTTGCATAAATTCCTCGTGAAATCTTTAAGCTCGCTTTTTGTTGAATCGACTCGGCCGATGCCGAAGAAATGCGGCCTTTCGCGCCCTCATATGCCAATCGTAAGGCAAAAAGGGCACGTCGTATTCGGCTAATTCTTGGGGAATTTCGGGTCATCTTTCACTTCCAGAATCTGCTTTGTGTGCCGGGCACTGTGTGCGCCAATGAACAGAATCCACTCATAGGCGTCGAGCTGCACACCCAGAGGACTGTCTGCGACGTGCTCGCGCAAATCTGGCGTTGTTTTCATATACGCAATCGTCTTGGCGCGGCTATCCAGGAAATGCTGCAGCGTTTCTTGCGGCGTCCCTTTGCCGGTTGGTACCAACTCCGGAGGAGCCTGACGCTTATGGCTGCGGTCAGGAATCATGGCGAGAACCATCGCATCCAGCTTTGCTGTATCCCGATCAGGTGGGCCGGCAGGCCCTTTCATAACATCATTCGTGACGTGGCCAAATATGTAATCTTCAGCCATCGTAATGTGCTCGAGTGTTTCCGCGACAGACCAGCGGTTTGGCGCCGCCTTGAATTTGAACTGAGCATCCGATAAGCCTTTTACGGCGTCCACAACGCCATCGCGGGTTTGTTCCAGATATTGAACGCCCTTGTCACGGTCGGCTTGCGTAAGGGATTGGGCGCATGCAGAAACAGCAAGTAACAATGTGCATGCAACTAGGGAGAGATTTTTCATCTCTATTAATTCCTTTCGAGTTTTAAGTCATTAGCCATGGGCCGATAGATACCATGAGCCACACGGTGCAATGCGCTACTGATTCGCCCGGCCCAAAAACTGGTTTCCAGATTGTTCGCGTCACGCGGATGACCATGCATTGATGGAATCAAGCGGCCTTTTGCACCGCTTTTTCGCAGTTGACCATCCACGGCGTGCCAAAACGGTCGGTAAACATGCCAAAACGGACTGCCCAAAAAGTTTCAGCAATCGGCATGTGAATAGTGCCGCCCTCTGAAAGCGCATTGAAAATACGATCGGCTTCTTTAGGGTCGGTGACAGAAATGTTGATCGAGAAGCCGCCCGGTTTGTTGTAACGATCTGGCGGAGCGTCAGAGGCCATGATGAGTTGGCCATTCAGATTGAGCCGAGCGTGAATAATCTTTGAACGCCATTCGGCTGGCACCTGATCTGCCATGGGTGTGCCTTCGTGGGGCATCATGGCTTCGATTTTTGCTCCCAGTACCTGTTCGTAAAACTTACAAGCTGTTTCGCAGTCGCCGTTGAAGATTAAGTAAGGGTTGAGTTGCATAACTATGCTCCTAAAGTGTTGTTTTTTTGTTGTTCACGTGGGAATATATAAATATGACTTGCAAAATGCAAGTGAATAATTGTAAAAAATGTGCCCCCGACCCGATCCCATAATGAAGCGCCGCTCCGGCTGTCCATTGAATGCATCGGTTGAGATGCTCGGCGATCGTTGGTCGCTACTGATTATTCGCGACATGATGCTGCGTGGCTCGAAATCATTCAATGAGTTTCTGCATTGCTATGAGGGGATTGCGACTAACATCCTTGCGGACCGGTTAAAGAAATTGGTGGGCCATGGAATTTTGGAGACAGAGCCGGATCCGGGAGATGGACGAAAATTGATTTACCGTTTGACCGAAAAAGGGATCGATCTCGCGCCGGTGATGACGGAAATGGTGTTGTGGGCTGCCGCCCATGAGGAGACGGAAAACCAGGCCCTCGTCATGGAAATGAAAAAAGACAGAACAAAGTTTCTGCAACGAATTCGCGCGCGCTGGTTGCATAGCCGTAAAAAATGAAATGTAAGATCGCGTTATGGCTGTTTATTCGGGATCATCAGGAATTTCGACGGGGTAGGCCGGAGACTGTTTTTTCTTGGCCTTGGGATGCGATGCGTGCGGAAGACTAAACCTGCCGGCGCTATAGTGACCTTTTTTTTCTACGTCATATTCTTTAGGCAGGGCGGGAAGCAACGCTCCGCTTCCCCCGAGTTGGCGTGAACGCTCGAGAATGATTTCCGCGCGACCATCGTACTCTGTAACTTTGCCGTGAATTTCAACCGTTCTTCCTTGTAATTGCCGCACGTCCCCAATGTTCTTCAGATTACGGGAGAATACAACCGCGGCAAACGGGCAAGTCGGGGACTCCTCGCAAAAGTTTAAAAGCGTCACTCCATGCGCGAGCTGCTCCACGTGGTAGATTTTTCCCGCCACGCAATGGATTTCTCCGATGTGCACCGCTGCCTCTGTTTGTGTAATGCACTGGGCGGATAGAGCGTGAGTGCATGCAATAAGAACAAGCGCCGGAGTGGAATGAAAGAAGCGCACGAAGCCATAGTAAGGAAAAGAAGGGAGTTTGAGCGTTCAACCCTTGAATAAAGTTTGCGCGCGTTCCCAAAACGGGAAACGGGCAAGCGCATGCTTGCCCGTGGTTCGAGGTAAATACTCGAAGAAATTAACTGAATGCTTTGACGGCGGCGGCTTCGTCGTCTTTCACATCAAATACGGTGTAGAGCTTGGTGATCTGCAACAGATCGTGGACTTTCTTGGTCAGGTTAAGCAGCTTTAACTCGCTGCCCTGATTGCGCACGGTGGTAAAGGCGCTAACCATTTCGCCGATGCCGGAGCTGTCAATGTAGGTCACGTCGGCGAGGTTAAGCAGAATTTTCTTATTGCCCTTGGCCAGTAGATCACGCACCGTATCACGTAAAATCACGCTGCCTTCACCGAGCGTAATGCGCCCGCTGCAATCCACTATGGTTACGCCGTTGACCTGGCGCGTGCTGGTTTTCATTGTCACTGAGAAGCCTCCTTGGAGCCCCCGGTTGGTCCGTGGACATGTTTAACTAATTTAATCTCGGTGCCCGTGGGCGAAGGTTGAATGTCGACCTCGTCCATAAATGAGCGAATCAGGAAAATCCCTCTTCCCGACGTTTTCATCAGGTTCTCCGGCGCGAGCGGATCGGGAATCGCGGCTGGGTCTAATCCCTTTCCTTGATCGCGAATGGTAATCACCAGATCCTGGTCGGTTCGTGCAAAGTCTAATTTTACCTTTTTACTTG
>JAJPHW010000208.1 GCA_021325035.1 Terriglobia bacterium | reverse complement strand
TCCACTGCACCGGAATTCTCTGGCCCTCTGCACAAGGTTGATACCGACAAGGAAGCCAATCCAAAACTGACGGCGGGGTCTGTGGTTTTCGCGACCGGAGTGAATCCCCGCAAGATTCAGGCAGCCACAATGTCCGTGGCGGACCAGGCAGGCGGTATTGCAGTCATCGTCACCGGCAAGGCAGAAGAATTTGGAACCGAATCGAAAGAACTGCCGAACTTCCCGAATCAGTTAAAGGGTCAGAGCAGCGGCATGATGACGATCAACTTTCTTGAAGTCAGTCCGGATGCCGCGAAGACTATTTTGCAAACGGACGATGGCGCGAACATCAAGTTTGTGGCTGCAGTCGAAGAAGAAAATGGTTTCACCTGGAATGCCGTCGGAATTCTCAAGGGCGCCGATCCAAAGTTGCAGCACGAGGCGATTTTGCTTTCAGCGCACCTCGATCATTTAGGAATCGGCCCGGCAGTAAATGGCGACAGCATCTACAACGGCGCAGACGATGATGCTTCCGGCACAACCGCTGTGCTAGAACTTGCGCGCGTATTAGGCGCGGGGCCACATCCCAAGCGTACGGTAATTTTTGCTTTGTTCGGCAGTGAAGAATCCGGCGGCTTGGGTTCAACGTATTTTCGCGAGCACCCGCCGATACCGCTAAATGAATTTGCTGCCAATCTTGAGTTCGAAATGATAGGCCGCGCCGATTCAAAAGTCCCGGCTGACACACTTTGGCTCACCGGATGGGAACGCTCCAATCTCGGACCAATGCTGGCTGCACATGGCGCAAATCTGGTTGGCGACCCACATCCTGATCAAAATTTCTTCGCGCGCTCCGACAATTATGTGCTGGCAAAAAAAGGTGTTGTGGCGCAAACGGTTTCGAGCTACGGCCTACATTCCGACTACCATCATCCTAGCGATGATCTTGCCCATCTCGACTTTAAGCACATGGATGCTGCGATTGGCTCGATGCTTGCTCCCGTCGAATGGCTAGTGAACTCCGACTTCACGCCGCAGTGGAACAAGGGCGGACAGCCTTAGATCAAATCAAGAAGCCGGCGGAGGTTCCTCCGCCGGCTTTGTTATTTATAGATACTTAACGGTGCTCTCCCCCACCATGGGATTCGGCGTGCGGCGCAGGCTCAGGACGAGGAGCGTTTTCCCTCGTTGGCGCAGCCTGTCGGGGTTGCGAGTTCTGCATCGTTGTTCCGGGGTGCGGAGACGATTGAGGCCGCGGAGTATTCCCGTTTGATTGAGGACGATTTTGCATACCCGTTTCGGGACGCGGCGTGGATTGCGGCCGTGGAACATTATTCCCATACTGCTGCTGTGGCCGGGGCGAAGATGAATTCTGCCCGGAAGACGCGGTGGGCCGAGTCATGCTTGAAGGCGGACGCGGCACATCGCGCGTCTGGTTTGGCTCGGACTGGCTTGGCGATGGGCGCGGCACCGATGTATTCATCCCACCATTATTTTGCGGACGTGTAGCGCCTTGCGTACCTCCCAAGTTATTGGATGGCGGACGGGGCACCGTATTTCTCGCTGGCGTGGAATTCCCTTCAGCCGATGGCGCACGATTAGGCGCTCCCGCCGACTGCGCACGAACGACTCCTGCTCCGCTAAACTGCGCAGGCCGCGCAGTTGCAGCAATCGGAGGTGCACCATGATTCACCGATGCCAATAGTTCCCGGTTATTGCCTGCCATCTGCTCATGCTGCACCTGAGTTTGCAGAGGCGGCGTGTGCTGCTCCCGCGCCGCAGCCTGTTCCAGAGGAGTTGCCACCGCAGTTGTGCCTCCAGTGCCGCCGTTGTAGCTCACGCGGTTGACATTTGTGTTGTTGTTCACAACCGTTGTGTTATAGACATTTGTCACGTTGGTGACGTTTACATTGGTTACGCTGCGGTTGTAATAGTACGCGCCATGATTCCAATACCCGCCGGCAAAACCAACTCCGCCATAGCCGTAGCCGTAGTTAATCCCACCGTAGAAACCCACATGCGGGCCCCAATAGCCGGCATGCCAGATATAGACTCCTCCTCCCCATCCCCAGTAACCGGGAGTCCACAACAAACCAACCGGAGCGACCACCCAGGTACCGGGCACCCAGTAATATCCATCTGGGCCATAAGCCCAATAGCCGGGCGTCCAGGCATATCCCGGAGCCGGGCATGGCGGCTGCGTATAAACCGGCAATGCCGGAGGACCAATCGTGATGGAAATCCCAATTTGCGCGAAAGACGCTACGGGCACAATCAATAACGTTGCGGCGATCAAAAAATAACGAAGGCTTCGGTGAATACGCATGAGTGCTCCTATGTGAGCTTTTGCTGGCTGTGGGTATAAACGCGGAAGAAGAAGATTAGTTGCTGCAAAGATTGGTGGAGTCGCTCTACTAGCGGGCGAAATAATTGCGTGAGAGGCAACCTTTTTAGGTTGTTAATGGGTGCGGCGGCTTTTGGAGATTCTTTCGTCAATCGGCTTTCGCCCGGCAAAGCCTTCGTGCGTACCGTGCCAGTGAGTAATTCCAGTTTCGCCCAGCTTCCAGCACAGCAAGATTGTTTGCCCCTCGACATCGCAGGGAAAATCCAACAAACCGATGTCGAGGTCTTTAACTTGCACGCCGATGGCGTCAATTTCGGCCATGGCGTCTTTCACGCGTTGAATCGCTTTTTCGCGTTCGGCTTTGCGGCGCGCCATGTGGACAATATTCACGTGCAGCCCGCCGCTCAAGAATATGCGGTGCGCTAATTCCTGAAATTCCTCATCCACTGACTCGATCAGTTTCTTGCCGTCAATAGATGTACGCAGAAGCGATTCCAGTACCGGCAACAGCAACTGAGCTTCATCGAGAGTGAACGTGCGGTCAGACATGAAGATATTCATATTGTAATTCATTGCATCTCTGGCGATGGAATCAGCTTTAAAGCTCGTAATTCCCTACATTTAAATAATTCTGTGATCTAGCCCAAACTGGCGGTACACTTGCGCGGAGGCCAAATGGCCTTCTCGCGAGGTGCGCCATGAATCCACGGCGATGGCCTTTAAACCGGGCCGCTATCGTAGTTTCCCTCTTAGTCGTTTCTTTAATACGCTGCGCAACTGCTCAATATAACGGCGAACATGTAATCTACCGCTTCCAGGGCGGTGTGGACGGTTACAGTCCGATGAGCAGCCTCATCTCTGATCCTGCCGGAAATTTTTATGGCACTACGGAATATGGTGGTGGCTCTTTCTATGGGACCGTGTTTGAACTCTCTCCGCCCGCGCAACCGGGCGGCGAGTATAACGAAACGATTCTCCACAGCTTCACGAACACCGGTGACGGTGCGCGACCAACCGCGGCGTTGCTCCGTGACAACGCGGGAAATCTTTACGGGACAACCAGCGATTCCAACGCCGGCGGAGATGGCGAGGTGTTTAAGCTATCACCCCCAACGCAACCCGGCGGAGCCTGGACTGAATCCATTCTCTATCACTTTCAGGGTGGGACCGATGGCGCGACTCCAAACGCCGCTCTGATTACCGACGGCAGAGGAAATCTCTATGGCACAGCAACTTCGTCTGTTTTTGAATTAAGCCCACCGCAGAATCAAGGGGATGCTTGGACATTCACCTTGCTGCACGAGTTCAAGTGTTGTACATCCGACGGCTGGAACGCAGTTGCGCCACTGGTTCGCGATGCTTCAGGAAATCTATACGGCACCACCGAATGGGGCGGCTATCTTAACAGCGACGACTGCGGCTCTCTTGGCTGTGGAACGGTGTTCGAAGTCAGTCCCCCTTCGCAGCCCGGACAGGCATGGACGGAAAAAGTCATCCACACTTTTACCGCCGGCAACGACGGGTTTGATCCGTTAACCGGATTGACCCTCGACACATCTGGCAATCTTTACGGGACGACATATTCCGGTGGCACGGGAGGCGGCGGCACTGCTTTTGAGCTCACCCCGCCTACCGCGCCGGATAGCAGCTGGACTCATGCAGTCATCCACAACTTCACCTATAGCAGCACTCAGGATGGGGCAGTGCCCAGCTCCATGATTCTCGACAGCTCCGGCCACCTCTTTGGCAGCACGCTGTTCGGTGGAAAGCAGTGTGCTTACAATGGCGCTTACTACGGCTGCGGCACAGTTTTTGAGCTGCGCAACCAAGAGGGAGTTTGGAATGAGAGGGTGCTTTATTTCTTTCACAACGGAGGAGTGGCTGCTCGACAGCCAGATGCGGGAGTGATCCTGGACCGCGCCGGAAATTTATTCGGGACCACTGAGGAGGGCGGCTATGCGCAGTGTTACAACGGATATTCTTTTTGCGGAACCGTCTATCAAATTGGCATGCGAAAGTAGCGCCGACTATTGAATTTCCAGCATGCGATCCAGCGCTACTTTTGCCCAATGCTTTACATCACTTTTCACTTTGATCTGGTTGACGACATTGCCCTCTACCAAATTTTCTAAAACCCAGCACAAATGTTGGGGCGAGATGCGGAACATCGTCGTGCACAGACAACCAGAATCGTCGAGCGTAATGACCTTCTTGCCATCCGCTGCAAACTCTTTTCCCATGCGATTGACGAGATGAATTTCCGTGCCCACAGCGAACATGCTGCCTGACGGCGCTTGCTTGATCATCTTCAGCAGGCCTTCGGTGGAACCAATGCCGTCAGCCTTCTGGCAAACTTCCCAGCGGCATTCCGGATGAACAATTACCTGAATCCCCGGATACTTCGCGCGCACATTGTCCACATGCTCAGGGAGGAAACGCTGATGCACCGAGCAGTGGCCCTTCCATAAAATCACTTTCGCGGCGCGCAGGCGATCAGGCGTCAATCCGCCATTGATGAGATACGGATCCCACACGACCATCTCATTCAGCGGAATGCCCATGGCAAAGCCAGTATTGCGGCCAAGATGCTGATCGGGGAGGAAGAGAATTTTTTCGTTTTTAGAGAAGGCCCATTTGAAAGCGCCGGGTGCATTCGATGACGTGCAAACTACTCCGCCGCGTTCGCCGCAAAAAGCCTTAATCGCAGCGGTCGAGTTCATGTAAGTGATTGGCGTCACGCCGTTGCCGGAGTCGTCCGTCGCACCAGCGCGAATCAACTGCTCCCAGCAATCTTCGACTTGGGTGATTTCGGCCATGTCGGCCATGGAGCATCCGGCGTTGAGGTCAGGAAGAATCGTGACTTGGTTGGGGCGGCTGAGAACGTCCGCGCTCTCCGCCATAAAATGCACGCCACAAAAAATGATGTATTTGCCACCAGCGCGGGCGGCTTCCTGCGCCAGCTTGTAAGAGTCGCCGCGAAAATCGGCATAGCGGATGACTTCATCGCGCTGATAGTGGTGGCCTAGAATCACGCAGTCTCGGCCCAATTCACGACGAGCGGCTGCGATGCGATCGTCCATCGTATGGTCCGGCTGGACGAGATAATTCTCCAAACTGCAAACTGCTGTTGCTGTAGCCATGTCATGTCCTGCTTTCAGCTTCAATTCAAAGCAATAGCGAAACGAACTGCTTCGCTTCATGCCCGAAATTGAAACGGGGATGTTGAAAGCCTCTCAGCGGCTCCAGCAGATTCGCTGCGTCTTGATCTTGCAAAATCGACGCCCAACCTGCGGGGTTGTTGAAGCCACTCACTTCCGTACAACTTTTGGATGCTCAGAGCACGCAAAAGACGCCTAAATTTTAGGGCGTCTTTGGCTTTACTGGGCTCCGTCAAGTATTGTGCACTGTTGGCGGTGCTTTGGCAAGAGCAGTTACCGCGCGCCTTTATAGAAGAAATCTCCCAGGCCGACCGTAAACATCCAGCAGCCGTAAAGCGCATGTTCGAAGGCCGACGTGAATAGTGAACCTGTAGCGGCATACCGCCACGCGAAGATCACCCCGCCGATTAGAGTTAACGAAACAGCAATCGGGTTGCGAAAAATGATGTGCACGAAGCTGAAAGCAAGCGCGCTTATGGCAATTCGCCAATAATCGTTCGGCAGCAGGGCTTGATAGCGCTGAAAGAAAAATGCGCGATAGACTACTCCCTGCGGATAAACCGAAAATATGGGATAGAGCACCATCAGCAGCGCCCAAAATATCGGGTCACGCTTGATGAAATTGAAGAGCAATTGCGGCGCGAAATAGGCGACGCACAATCCAACTCCGATCGCCGAAACCAGGAACAATAGAAATATTTGCTGTGCGCGAGGATGGAATGCTGCCAGGTTCCAGAGCTTGCGCCGGTCGAAACTGGCGTCGTGCCTTAATCGAGCAAAACAATAAATGGCTACAAGCCATAAAGCAGGGATAGGCGAAAGCGGAATCAGATGGCAGTAAAACGCCAGGGGAAGAAATAGGAAAATTACGAGAAACTCAAGCGATAAACCGAATTTTGAAAAACGTTTAACTTCCATTTAAGAGCGCACCGAGCGAGGAGCGCTATGGCTCAGTTTATTCAAGGTCTTGGCAAACTCTTTCATCGTTTCCGGCTTGGCCTTGTTGTAAATGAACTGCCCGTCACGTCGGCTCTCAATCAAATCGGCATCAGCCAAAATCTTTAGATGGTGCGAAATTGTCCCCGGCGCAACATCTTCCATCTCCACCAGTTCGCCGCAAAAGCACTCGCCTTTTTGCGCAATTTCCTGGTAGATCCGCAAGCGAGTCGGATCAGCGAGGGCCTTCGCGATTTTGGCCAGCCGGATCGTATCCATAAGCCTATTGATTCTAAACGATGAAATTTGTACCAAAGAATTCTGAAACTAATTATTTCAATAATCATCAAAACATCGAAACAAGCGCAAGAAGTCACAATTCACGCAACGCGCTTGCGAGGAGAGTTCCTTTATGAAGAGATTTGCGGGCAAAACAGCAGTAGTCACCGGCGGCAACAGCGGCATTGGTCTGGCCACAGCCAAGTTATTTCACGACGAAGGCGCAAAGGTCGCCATCTCAGGACGCGATCAAAAAACACTGGACGAAGCTGTAAAAACTATCGGAAGCGACATTCTGGCCATTAAGGCAGATGTTTCGAAAAGCGCTGATCTTGATCGGATGTATAACGAGATTGCGGCAAAATTCGGCAAGATTGACGCGTTGTTTGCCAACGCCGGCATCGGCAAATTTGCCCCGGTCGATCAAACCAGCGAGGAGCTGTTTGATGAAACCTTCAATGTAAACGCTAAAGGTTTATTTTTCACGGTGCAGAAGGCGCTTCCCTATCTCAATGACAATGCCGGAATTGTGCTCAATGCCTCGATTGCAGGCGTGAAGGGCGAACTTCATACCAGTGTTTATTCGGCGACCAAAGCGGCCGTCCGGTCATTCGCCCGTACCATGGCAGCAGAACTGGTGACTCGCGGGATTCGCGTCAATGTGGTCAGCCCCGGGCCCATCGTCACCCCGATTTTCGATCGCCTTGGTTTGCCCAAAGAAGCCGTGGACGAATTTGCCAGGCAGATCGTCGCCAAAGTTCCTATGAAGCGCTTCGGTCAGCCCGAGGAAGTCGGGCGAGCTGTGCTGTTTCTCGCGGGGCAGGAAGCTTCTTACATCACCGGTGTTGACCTCATGGTGGATGGTGGTCTAACGCAGGTTTAATCTCTCGACCGGGCGGACAGAGCGTCCGCCCTACGTCACTCGTGGCCGCGTCCGTGGGATGGATCGGGTGAGTTCGCAGTTTCAATATCTATATGTAAACCGGTCGCGGTATCCATTTCCGGCGGATAGCAATTTCCATCGGCGTTGTAGGTTTTAACGCAATTCGCCGTAACCGCCGGGCGTCTGGGCGATTGCGCAAACTGCCAGACATCGGCGAACTTTACTCCACTTTGCGATGGGCTTGGCGGCAGCTTCGGAAACGCGCAACCCGGCGACGGCGGGCAAGTATCGTTCGCAATCCAAAATGCGATCTGGCGGCCATGTGCGTTATCGCGAATATCGTCGGCGGTAACGATGCTTACGCGCTCCGATTCCTGATTGGCAATTCCTGAACAATAAACGCCTGCCGCAAAGCCGCTGGCATTCACCGCATCCACCCAGGCATAGATATAAGCTTTTTGCTCTAGCAACATGCGGCCGCCTTCTTCCTGATCGAGAAAAATGACGGTCCCACCGGGAAAACCTTCGCGATGCGCCGCCGATATGGCAGCCGCAGCGTCCAATTTGCCTAAGCGCGTCGCATTGGCTACAGACTTGAGTTGCACATAGGCGCGCCCGTTGTAAAGAACAAGAAATCCGAATCCAGCAGCTTCGATCTTGCGGCGCTTGCCCTTCCAGGTGTTCGTCTTCGCGCTCGGAGGATGTCCGAGCCAGTAGCCCATGTAAGAAAAAGTCTGATGAAGAGCTTTTAGATTTTCGTCACCCGGATAATTATTGCGATCGAAGCCCAGATAAAAGGAAGGTTTTTCTTGCGCGTGAAGAGGCGCAATCAAAAGCAACAACATAGAAACAATGCGGCATATTTTGTTCACATCTGATTTTAAGTCACGCTTCAGACGATGCAATCGGGCAAATATTTACAATTTAAATGCAGTTTATTTTGGGGAAGTTTCAGGAGTGCGCGCCGGCAGCTCGCGCCATGCTTTGGCCATCTTTTTCCGCCTGCCGTTCCACCACACTGAATTCGTTTTCCAGCGAAGTGAAGCGCTGCATAATTTCATGAATGCGCAGCCCCATGTTGCGGACTGTTTCGACTTGTGACAACGTGCCCGCAGAAAGCGTGCCCGGTTCAAGGAGCAACAACTCTGCATTGCCCAAAACCGCGGTCAGCGCGTTGTTCATCGTATGCCGCATCTCGAGAATGTAGCGCCCGAGCGTCGCATCGCGCTGCAATAAAGCGCTTTCTTGCTCGAGCCTGCACAAGCGATTGGCAACTTCACACCGGCGCAAAATTTCTCCGGTCAAGAGTACAACTGTATCCAGCCATGTTTCACTTGGCTGCACAACAAGGACGCGCGGATACGACTCATGGATGTCAGTGTTCGCGCTGCGTTCGCCAATCAGCACAACCGGCTTGCTCGATGCCTGCAAGGTCTGAACAACTTTGGAAAGACGGCGAGGCTCAATGGCTCCAACAATGGCAGCTTGAAAATTTTGTCCCAATCCCTGACTGCAAAGTTCCGAGCCCACTACCGTAAATGATGGCAGATTACGCTCCGATTGCCAGCGGCTGGTGATCGCACGCGAAAATGCTACATCGTCAGAGACGATGAGCACAGCGGCTTCATGCGCGTTGGAAGTAGTGGAAGGCATGCGACTCAGGTTTAGTTGGAACCGTCCGCGCCGCCGCTGGAAACTTCGAACTCAGCCACTTCGGCGCCTGCCGCCGCAGCTTTTGCTTTTCCGGCTCCGCTCTTAGTTAAAGCTGTTTCCACCGCAGTTCTTAAATCCACGAGCATGGCCAAGGCCTGCCCGGAAGAGTATTCTGCCTGGAACATGACCTTCCATGAATGACAAATCATGCGCAAGCGTTCGACCGGCTCTTCCGCCGAGAATTGGGCTTTGCGGCAGTCCAGCGTGGTCACGCCGCGCTGTTCCAGTTCCCTCAACCCGTCAAGAATGGCATTGAGGTCTTGATGCATCAGACGGAAGAACACGCGCCGCATCAGAAAACTGAAGCGGGTGAAAGAGGCCATGGCCACCGGCGTAAAGAAGTTTGCTCCGGCTGAAGTTTTAACTTTTCTGCCACGCTCAATAATTCTGCTGGTAAAGAGGGTGTTTAAGCTGGTGCAGCGATTTGCTTCCAGAATCAGCGCATCCAGCGGCGCCAGCCATTCCGGAATGCTCAAGTCCGCTTCACCTAAAACTGGGCGCAACACCTTGCCGACAAACTCCATGTTGACTTCGGCATCCTCCATGCGTGGCGGAGCAGAATGGGAAAAGAACTGGACCAGCAAGAAATCAATCTTGTCGCGGTCGGAATCGGTACGTTCTTTTTTCCCGATGTGATGGCGCAGCAATGCGGCCAATGCAGCCTCACTGCTTAACGTTGTCGTCTGCAAAAATTGCCGAAGCTGGTGGACTTGAATTTGGCGGTCCACGCCCAGCAGCCATTGCTCCGCCTGATCAATGGATTCCTGTGAAGGAACATCCACGCCGGTTTCCAAGTCGCTAAAAGCTGGCAGGTCAATCACAAACTCGCGCGCCAGCGCGGTGTAAAGAGGATAAAGAGTCCGGGCAATCCGCCACTCGGCGGAAGCTTGATTCGTATCAACAGAAGTCATGATTTTACGATCCAATTGGGAAGAGCTGCGGTGAAGCGCGCCGCGACAGCTGCGCGATCGCCGTTATATTGCAGTGCAACAACACAGGCTTCGGTGTCCAGAGTGCCGTCAGAATTTTGCAGCCTTAGAAGATCGCCATATTCGAGCGGCAACGTCGAGGCAAACAATACTTCTTTGGCTGTGCCAAATTCGACCATGGTGGTTTCAGAGAATGCAGCTGTTCCTTCGCTTACCCGGGTAAGCCGCACTGGAATACGAACGGGGGTGGCGTTGGGAAAAAATCTGGCCAATTCTGTGGTCGTGCTCGGTCGCCCCGAGCGCGCCATGGCCGCTGCTGCTCTCGACACTTTGTCCTCGATTCCGAGGGGGAGGAATGAGTCAGGATGATTTCGATACGCGGTCGGGGATTCCAAGACTGCCGGTTAGCAAGACTCAGTTCGCCCGAACCGCTTTGGAATATCAATGTGCACGCCGAGAGCCAGAGTGCGTCTCATCTCAAGTGCCTGATTTTAAAAGCGGGAGGCAAGAACCTATGCCTGATGATGCGTCTCATCTTGATACGCAGTCTCAGGCTAAGACAAAACCAACTATTGCAACGCATGCCGCGAACGGGTCAATGGCGGCAACGGTTCCATTCCAATGTTGTAACGTTTCAACTTGCGATACAGCGTGGCCCGGCTGATGCCTAACATCTTGCCGGCTAAAACTTTATCGCCGTTCACTTGCTCAAATACTCGCTGGATCGTAGCTCTCTCAATCGCTTCCAAATCAGTAGATGCCGAAGGCGAGTTCTGCGTAGCACTTGTTGCAATTCTGGCATCGTCTTGCGACCTGGGTGTTTCTGCTGCCAATGCTGGGGGAAGATCGCTTATGTCAATTGCGCTTCGATCGCCAAGCGCGATGGCGCGCTCAATACAATTCTCAAGTTCGCGCACGTTGCCAGGCCAGTCATACTGCAAAAGACTTTTCATCGCACTGCTGGTTACAGGAATGGATTCGCCGGGCGCAAATCGCTCCAAAAACCAGTGCACGAGCATTGGAATATCGGATCGCCGCTCCCGCAGCGACGGAATGTTCACAGTAACCACATTCAGTCTGAAATAAAGGTCTTTGCGGAATGTGCCCTTACGATATTCTGCTTCCAGATCGCGGTTGGTCGCTGCGATGACGCGCACATCCACTTTTACTCTTTGATTGCTGCCGACGGGGCGCACTTCTTTTTCCTGTAGAACGCGCAACAACTTTGCTTGCAACTCCAGCGGCAATTCGCCAATTTCATCCAGAAAAACTGTGCCGCCATTGGCGGACTGGAATAGTCCGGCTTTGGATTTCACGGCCCCGGTAAAAGCGCCCTTTTCGTAACCGAATAATTCGCTTTCAATCAACGTGGGCACCAGAGAGCCGCAATCCACGGCGACAAATGGACGATTGGCCAAAGAACCATGAAAGTGAATGGCACGCGCCACCAACTCTTTTCCCGTACCACTTTCTCCCGTAATCAAAACCGGTGTGCGCGTATCTTTAAGGCGGGAAACCATTCGCAATACATCTTGAATCTTGGCGGAAGCCCCCACAATGCCGTGCAGTTTGACTTCATTTTCCATGCGCTCGCGCAAAAACTGGTTCTCTTCGACCAAGCGGACTTTGTCAGCCATGCGCCGCAAGAAAAGACGTAATTCTTCGAGCGGAGAAAAAGGCTTGCTAATGTAGTCGTAAGCCCCTAGTTTCATCGCTTGCACGGCGGTTTCCACCGAACCATGTCCGGTCATTACCGCTACTTCACAACGCGGAAACAGCTTTTTCACTTTCTCTAAGAATTCCAGCCCCGACATGTTGGGCATCACCAGATCAGTGAGGATAATGTCCACAGGCTGCTCTTCCAGCAAGGCCAGTGCATTTTCCCCGCTATCCGCTTCCAGACAGATAAAACCGAGGCCTGTGCCAACGGTCACGCAGAGCCTGCGAATGCTCTGCTCATCGTCCACAATCAGAAATCGAACTCGTAGATCTTCGCTCACGACACCTTCCCAATCGTTTGTTCCACAACCGACATAAATTGCTGCACTCGAAATGGTTTCTCCACGCAAGGTGCACCGGTTCGCTGCAATGTCGCTACTGTTTCTTCATTTGCAATGTCGCCAGTGATAAAAACAATGTGCGCTGCCAAATCAGGCCGGTTTTGCACCACCCATGCATAGACATCGGCGCCGTCCACCCCGCCCGGTGTGCGCATGTCGGAAACCACCCCGAGAAATTCTCCGGACTCCAGTTGCCGAATGCCATCCACGCCGCTTTCCGCGCAAACCACCTGATATCCGCTTCTTTCGAGCGTAGCGCGCACATACGCCATAACGGCAGGCTCATCTTCAATGAGTAGAACGGGCAAACGTGATTGTTGCGCGGCAATCTGCTTCATGGCTGTTTCACCCCCGCGGCAACACCGACAGATGCCGCTCCCACCGCGACGGGAAGGCGCACGAGAAACGTCGCACCGCCCTCCGGATTGTTCCTGCAAATAATCTCGCCGCCATGCTCTCGCACAATTCCATAGCAAATACTCAAGCCCAAGCCAGTGCCTTGCCCCACTTCCTTGGTCGTAAAGAAGGGATCAAAAATGCGTTCCGGATGACTGATGCCTTCCCCATTGTCCAGGAACTGGATTTCCACTAAACCATCTTTCTGGTGCGAAATAATTTCTATGCGTCCCGGCCTCTTAATGTCACGCACGGCATCATAGGCGTTGTTCAGAATATTCAGGAAGACCTGCTGCAGTTGGTGGGAATCCCCGACGACAGAGGGCAGCGCCTCATCCAGCCTCTCCAGCACTTCCACGCCGCGGCTATGCAGATCGTAAGAGCGCAGTTGCACAGTGCGGCGAAGGATGGGATTCAACTGCACAGGTTGCCTTTGCGGCGGCATTTGCCGCGCGAAGCTCAAAAGATTTTGGACAATTTGTTTGGTGCGTTGGGCCTCCTGCAAAATCACTCGCAGGTCTTTGCGTGCCGATTCCGGCACTTCGTTGTTCTCCAAAAGCAAATCAGAGAAACCTAAAATCGCCGTCAACGGGTTGTTCACTTCATGTGCCACGCCCGAAACCAATTGCCCCACTGCCGCCATTTTTTCGGTGTGCACGAGCTTGGCCTGCAATGTAGCCGCATCAGTGATATCACTCATCACCACCACAATGCTGCTCACATTTCCCTGCTCATCCCGCATGGGGCTCAAGTTCATGGAAAACTGGCCAATGCGCCCGTCCACATACTGAATCTGCATTTCCACGTTGTCCACCTGCCGCCCGGAAATCGTAGCGGTCAACGCTTCCCGCAACGCTTCCTGCTTGGCAGGAACAAAAAGTTTTTCGATGGGCGAACCCAGAATTTGGTTTTGCGCAAAGCCCATGTCATACCATCGCCGATTGGCATAGTTCACTACCCCTGTGACATCCGCCACCAGAATCAAACTTTGCGTGTTGTTCAGAATCTTTCCGGAAAAATCGCGTTCCCGCTGCAACTCCGCCTGAAAATTCTTCAGCCCGCTGATGTCCAGCATCAGCCCGCGATATTGCAAAATGCGGTCTTGTGCGTCGCGGACAGCAAATGCATTAATCAGGACATGCACCAGCGCGCCATCGCGTTTGCGCAATGTTTCCTCGTGGTTGCGCAACACGCCGTGGCGTTGCATTTGCGATACAAGCTGATCGTGGCGTTCTGGTTCCAGATAGACCTGATTGCGCAAATCGGAATGTAGAAGTTCCTCGCGGCTGCTGAAACCAAGCATCCTCACCAGCGCGTCATTCACTTCAATAAAACGGCCATTCGGAGTCGAGAAAAACAGACCCTCCTGAATATTGTCAAAGAGTTCACGATAACGGCGTTCAGCCTCGAGACGATCCGTAATGTCTTTCAACACGTGGATCGTCTGCATTCCTTCGCTGTTGGCGCCATGCACCCGCGAAGTCGAAACCAGATACGTCCGGTCGAGAACAGGGTGCGCATATTCGTCATTGCCGCGGCTCGTAATCAAGCAAAACGGACAGGAATGAAGGGCCGTACCTTGCCCCATTTCGAGCAGCGCCCAGGTACTCACTCCAATCAACTCCGCTGGTTCGGAACCGATGAAATCTGCCAAAGATCGATTCACGCGCAAAACCCGATCGGCTTCATCGTGCGCCATGATGAAGTCGGTGATGGAGTCGAAAATCTCTGTCCAGTGCCGGTTCGCCTGCTCGACCCGCGTAAACAAGCGCGCATTTTCCAGAGCGACTGATCCATGACCAGCCAATGCCAGCAAAAGACCTTGTTCTTCGCCTGCATCGTGCGGGTCCTGTCTCGCAAGGCACAACAAACCCGCCAATTCCCCAGACGTTGCGAATAATCGGACCAGCGTGCAATCTCCCCAACCAAGTTCCGCGGCTAGAGACTCTCCCATCAACTCGGCAGTGGACGCGGTGATGATCGTGTCTTTTCGCTGTGCAAGAGATGCATTGAGTGCGCGGGCCACTTGCGAACGCAAAACCGGAGTTCCCGAAGCGCCCGAAACGCCTTGCAAAGCAATGACTTCCAATCCGTTGCCCTGCTGGACCGCAAACGCCGCGGCTTTTGCGCCCATAATTTCCATGGCGCGGCTGACAAACCCTTCCGTAAATTCCGGCAAGCGCAGAAGAGAATTCAATCCGATAGCGAGCCGCATCAGCGACTCAGCCCGGCGGCGATGCTGTTGCGCCAAATGCAGATTGCGCGTAACTTCGAGCACAATCGCGGCCTGCGCCGCCAATGATCGCGCCCGCCTCACGTCCTCTTGCGAAATGCTGACGTGATCTATGCGATCGAGTACACCGAACATTCCCAAAACCTGACCGTCTGCTCCCAGCAGCGGCACAGCCAAGATTTGGCGCACTGCGTATTGCGCAATCAAAGCTAAATTTGCGCCAGGAAGTTTTGTAGGATCATCCGACCAGAAGACCTGCCGGTCGCGCAGCGCCCGGCTGGCTGCGCCATCCGGGAAAACCAGCTCCAGTCGCTGGCTTTGTCCCTCCTGCGCCCCCCAGCGCACGCGAAACTCACCCTCTTCGAGCAGCCCAATGAATGCACGCCCAAAGCCTAGAAAATCAGCCGCTCGCAGTGCGAACTTTTGCAGAAAATGATCCAGGTCTCCGATGGACCCCAATTCTGAGGAGATCACCAGCAGTTGCTGTAACTCGTGTGCCTGGTCCTGCGCGGTGGCGTAGAGCTCGGCATTGGCAATAGCCACGGCGCCAAAGCTGGCGATCGTGGAAACCAGCGACTTTTCATCCGGATTAAAGGGATCTCCCCGTCGCGGATAAACCAGCAGCACGCCGTCGCTCGAAGAAGTGCGGAATGGCGCCGCGAGCACTGATCCCGCTTCGACCAGTTCTCCGAGAGCGTGGGTGCCAGGGTCAATCGTAGTGGAGATCATCTCTCCGGAAGAAACTGCGCGACGCGCCAGATCTGCTGCGAAATGCATCGCCTTGCGGTCATGGCGCGAGCGGATCGCCGTTTCTTTTTCTCCGGATTCCGCGCTCACCGCGCGTAATTCAAAAACCGGCCCTGCTTGCCGCATCAGCACGCAAACCAGCGGAACCGACAAGGCGACCCGCAATCTCTCGGCTAGCACCTGCACAGCCGCAGCGGCTTCAGGAATTGTTTGCAGCGATTGCGCCACGCTCGCGAGAATCTCCGCCCGGCGATGCTCCTGTTGCGACGCCGCGCTCAACCGGCTGGCTTCCAGCAAGCTGCCTAATTGCCCAGCCAAAATCGTGGCCTTGGCTGCAAGGTCGGCGTTGAAATACTCCGGCTCCGTGCTGTGGAGGAATACGGCCGCGCCAATCAATTCATTGGCAACCACCAGGGGCGCGGCCATCAAGGATTTTGCGCGGAATTCCGCTGCCGTGGCATACCGCGAGACATCCACATGGTTCACAAAGATGGTTCTGCGCGTACGCACCGCTTCCATGGTTACGGCGCTCTCATCCGCCCGTAGGCGCAATCCGGCAAAACCCTGAGCCATCAAGCCATCTGCAACCGCGCCGATCAATTCGTCCGAAGAAACCGATTGCCAAAAATACACTCCATCCACACGAAAAAATCTGCGCGCGATGCGGCAGAATGACTCGACCAGCTCAAGAGGAGATTTCCCTTGCGATGCAATGGAGGAAAATTGCAGGAGCAAATCCTGAAACGATTCGTGCGAAGACACGCCAGACCGCGCGTTCACGCTTTCATTTCCAGTCTGCAGCGTCAGAATGACACACTCCCGCGTTCAATAAGCGTAAGTTATTGAATATAAGGGAAGATAGCTTGCAATCTCATTTTGAGTCAAGCAAATTACTGGGTAGGTGTCGAATTGTGAAATCTGACATCCCAAGGCGGCTACGCCTTTTTACACACCACGCCCGATGCATCAGTCTTCCGCGTGCGCGGCGAAAACTTCGGTAATCCTCCCAACGTCACTTTTGCTTGAGTTCACTAACTCTTGCAGCAATTATGGAAACACAGATGGGCCGCCGAGCCAGACCCTGTGGTTTGGCCTCGTGGCGAAGTTACTTGTACGAGGAGGATGTGTGCGCGAAGGAAGATTGCATAAGTGGATGTCGCATGGGTTTCATGCGTTGTTGTGTCTGGGATTGCTGGTTTCGGTTTTCCACTTTAGTACGGCGCGGGCACAGGAAGAAGAATCCTCACGGAAAGTGCGCTCGAAGGTTGCTCCGGTTTACCCCGATCTCGCCCGCAAAATGAGCATTACCGGGACTGTCCGTATGCAAGTGATAGTGGAAGCGAACGGGAGCATGAAGGAAGCCAAAGTGGTGGGTGGGCACCCCATTCTGGTGAACGCGGCCATGGACGCGGTGAAGAAGTGGAAGTTTGAGCCAGGCCCGGCGGAAACCACTGAGATTGTTGAATTTAAGTTCGCTCCCCAGTAAAACGCCCGGCCAGATATCCGGGAACTTTTGGATTTAGCGGAGAATCAGTAATGACGATCGGGAAAAAACTCTACACCAGCTTCGGCGCCATCCTCGCGATGGTGATTGTGCTGTTTCTGGTGAACCTCACGGCCACGTTCCGCGAACGCTCCGCCAAAACAGCGGCAGCTCAAGCCATTCGCATGGCGGAACTCACCGACAAGATCCGCTTTCAGATGATGCAGAACCGCCTCTACCTCAGCAATTACCTGCTCAGCGGCGACACACGGGAAGTGGACCGCATGAACGAAGGCGAGCATCTTCTGGCTGCGAAATTCGATGAAGCGGAAAAGCTCGCGAACTCCGATCAGGAAAAAGACGCTCTCGAAAAAGTGCAGAAGAATGAGCAGGCCTGGGCCACAGAGTTTGCCGCACCCCTTCTGCAAAAACGCGCCGATGTGGATTCCGGCAACGCGACTGTCGCAGAGTTACAGGTTTTCTATCTCCAGAAAGACGCTTCTTCGTGGGTCAAAACCTCTACCGAAACTCTTGCCGTCGCCGACGAGGAAAACAACAAAGTTCTCGATGAACGCCGCAAGTCGGATGAAACCGCGGGTACCTGGACGATTCTTGTCTCTCTGTTGAGCACGATTGTCGCACTGGGCCTCGGCGTGGTGATCGCCTACCGCACGGCTCTCAGCATCACGCAGCCCTTGAAAGATCTGATGAAAGTCGCGGAGCAGATCGGTAAAGCCGGCGACCTCGACCACGAAATTGACATTAAGCGCAACGACGAAATCGGGCAACTCGCGCACACCTTCACCAGCATGGTGCAGTACTTGCGTGAAATGGCGTCCGTTTCAGAAGCCATCGCCGGCGGCAACCTGACTGTGGAAGTCGCACCGCGCTCGAAGAACGACACACTAGGCAATGCCTTTTCCCGCATGATTGAAGGTTTGCGCACGCTTGTCCGCAATGTGCGTGACGCTTCTTCTCAAGTCGCAGGTGCTTCTTCGCAAGTCGCGAGCGCTTCCGACGAATCCGCAAAGATCAGCCTGCAAACTTCCTCTGCCATCGATGAAGTCACCAGCACCATGCACGAAATGAGCGTCAACGTGCAAAACATGGTGAAGAACACGCAGGTGCAAGCTTCCAGCGTCAGCGAGACTTCGGCCTCGATTGATGAAATGGTCGCGTCCATTCAGCGCGTTGCTGATACCGCGAAAGTCCTGTTGGATATCTCCAACCGTTCACGTGAAGAGGTTCATAGCGGCATCTCCACTATGGATAAAGCCACCACTGGCTTGAACAAGATTAACGACACGATCAGCTCGTCCGGTGAGATCATCGGCGTCCTGGGTCAACGGGCAGACGATATCGGCAAGATCATCGAAGTCATTGATGATCTGGCTGAGCAAACTAACCTGCTCGCACTCAACGCCGCCATCGAAGCTGCCCGTGCCGGTGAACACGGCCTTGGTTTCGCCGTCGTCGCCGACGAAGTCCGCAAGCTGGCTGAAAAATCCGCTCAATCTACCAAAGAAATTTCCGAGCTGATCGAGAGCATCCAGAAAGAAGCGCGCAAGGCGGTCGAGAACATGGAACGCAGCACCAGCATCGTAAACGAAGGGCTGGGGCTGGGTTCAGATTTGAACGGCGCTCTCAAGAAAATTTCCAACGTGGTCACCGAAGTCTATAAGTTCGCGCAGGAAATCGGTGCGGCCACCAACGAACAATCGCATGGCTCGTCGCAGATTGCCCGTGCCACTGCCCGTCTGAACGAAATTACACACGAAATCAATTCCGCCGTGGAAGAACAAGCGGC
>JAJPHW010000059.1 GCA_021325035.1 Terriglobia bacterium | reverse complement strand
GCTTCGTGGTTAAACTCGGCGGGACGCGCAGTGGCAGCTATAGGAGGCTTCCCCTGGTTGGCAGAGAAGCGCAACTGCGGATTGCCACGCGCTGCTTCGAAGTGCTGCGTTTGAGCGCCTACTGGAGCGAGATGATGCTCGCGGGCGGCCTGTTCTTCCAACGGAGAAGCTACGGCATGCACGCCGCCATCGCCACCGTTGTAGCTGACGCGGTTGATCGTCGTGTTGTTGTTGATAATCGTCGTGTTGTACACATTGTGAATATTGGTGACGTTAATGTTGTTCACGGTGCGGTTGTAATAGAAGCGACCGCCGTCCCAGCGTCCGCCCTCATAGCCGTTGCCGAAATAGCCGAATCCGTAGTTAATGCCGCCGTAGAAGCCGACATGCAGTCCCCAATAGCCTTCATGGAATACAAAGAATCCGCCCGGACCCCATGCCCAATAGCCGGGGGTCCACAGATAACCGGGCTCAGGAGCTAATACCCATGTTCCGGGAACCCAGAAGTAGCCGTCAGGGCCATAGGCCCAATAACCGGGCGTCCAGATGTAGCCATCGCCGGGACAAAGCGGCTGTTCATAGACAGGCAGCGCCGGTGGGCCAATACGAATAGAAATGCCGATCTGGGCAAAAGATGCCGCAGATGCTCCCAACATCACCACTGCAATTACAAGAGAACGAATCCAGCGACTTGTGCGCATGATGTTCCTCCTTCACACATATCACTCTAAACCCTTATGCGAAGGATTTGTTTCGTTCCGTCGTAAAGTGCCACGAATCTAACGTCTCATTTTGATTCGCGGATTTTTGTATGTACAAAAAAGCCTCGTCATCTTTGACGAGGCTTCTGCAAAACAATTTGCATTCGAGCTTTATTTCCCTTTATAGGTGCGGGGCGTGCCTACCCCCGCACATTCATCCCATCCGACCCGGCAGTGGGAATCGCCTTGGGTGATGTCGTAGAACGCAGCTTGGTACTGCTGCTTGTTGGCATATTCTTTGTAGAGGGCTACCAGTCCGTCATAGCTCGTCTTGGGAAAATGCCCAGCCGCATTAATGATTCCGGCAAAAGTGGGCGATGCCCAACTGGTGCCGCCAACAGAACCCCAGCCCTGCTGGTAAATTGCCGCGCAGCAAAAATCCGACGCGACGTCGGGATAACCGCGCTGTGTTCCGACCAGGCTCGAGATTTCATCCTGATAAGCAGGACGCGGCTCGTATGGACTGATGTCGCCACCGCCACCACCGTAAATTTCGTTGACGAAATTGCCGTCGGAATCGCGATTGAAGTACGTTCCACCCACCGAAACTACATTCGGCGATGCGCCGGGATAAATGCTCACGCCGATTCCCGAGTCACCGCTGGCGGCAAAATAAACGACGTTGGGGGCGGTGAAGTATTTGTCCCATTGCGCTTCATTGGAAACTTCCGGGTCGCCCCAGCTCATGCTGACTACGCCGCCGCCATTTTGTGAAACCAACTTTCCGGCGACTTGTACCGCCTGCCACGTCGGGTCTGTGTTCTGGAGAGTCGAAACAACCAGGAAAAGCTTTGCCTTCGGCGCCATCGCGTGGGCCCATTCGATGTCGAGAGCTTCTTCGGTCAGCCATTCCTGATAGACCGGAGGCTTCTGTCCGTTGGCATAAACAATCTGGAAGTCGGCATCTGGAAGGCCAAACTGTGCAGAAAACGCATGAAGATCGGAAACCGCCGTTGGATAATCGCCAGCATCCACAATCGCGATCGCACCAATACCGCCGGTCGGAACATTCGTGCTGGTGTTAATGGGACAGCCCGAAGGGCCCTGAACTAATTGATAGACACACGCGAGCGAACCCGGTGTCTCCGCGTCCGGAGGCGGCTGAGGGGTCTTTTCACCGTTGCCGACGACGAAGTAATTGGTATGAATGCGTCCGGCATGCGGAATGCTCGATTCCGGAATCGTGATTGGCATTCCATTAAATGTGCTTTGAATATCCTGCGCGAAACAGGTGGGAAGGAACAGTGCGACCAACGCGATCGCAAAAAGGGCACGGAAAGGTCTCATCCAGAATCTCCTTGGGATTGTTTCTTATCTTCTAAGACGGCGACGAAAGTACAGCGATTGGCGCACAACGAGTCTATACCGAAAGACGCAGGAGCAGCCGAAATCCCTAACAGAGGCGGATTTCAAGGAGTTTGCACAGCCAGCCAAGGGTTGGCTTCAAGAAGCTCAGACAATGAACGGTTAGTCGGCAGCCTGAGGGCAAGTATCTTCCAAATCCCAGAACGAGCCCTCCCGCACCAATTTGTCTAATTCGGCGCGGGCATGGGCCATCACTTGGGCGGCGTAATCGCGGGTGGATTGCTGATGCTCGGGAGCAAGTGGCGCGACGCGCACATCAAGCCTCGCGGCGTCTTCCTCCAACATGCGTACCAGCCGCTGTGCACGGTCAATTCTGACGTTGATGGAAAGCATGGCCACCTTCCTGTGATGGAATAATCTTAAAAGTTTGCGGTTCATAAGCCGGCGGCACAAGTCTCTAAATAGATTCGGCCTGGGCTTGAAGCTGGAAACGCTAAACTGGAGACTACTATCCGGTGCCCATTACTTACCTCTCTCTCGGTTCCAACATCGGTGATCGCGCGGCGAATTTGCGCGAGGCAGTTACGCGTCTCAGCGATCTTGGGGAAATCAAGGTAGTTTCCTCTACTTATGAAACCGAGCCGGTCGAGTTCACGGAGCAGCCGTGGTTTCTGAATTGTGTGGTCGAGTTGCAAACCGGGTTATCACCCTCTCAACTTCTGGATGGAATTTTAGAAATCGAAAAACATATGGGGCGCTTCCGGCAACAAAGCAAAGGTCCGCGCAATATTGATTTGGATATCTTGCTATATGGAGATCAGGTATTGAATTCTCAGGGCCTTACCATTCCTCATCCCGCAATGCATCAACGCCGCTTTGTGCTGGAACCCCTCGCCGAAATCGCGCCAGAAGCATGGCATCCCCTGAATAAGCGAAGCGTGCGTGAGTTGCTCCACGCCTTGCCGCCGGGACAAAGCGTACGCAAGATTGCCACGCTTAATTGACTTTCGCAATCTTAAGCCGCTATGCTTTCCGGACTCGGCTTGCAGCTTGGGCCTCCGCGACACATGAAGCATTCGTCCACCGGGCTCGCACTTGTCTTCTTAGGGTTCTTGTCAGGACTTGTCGTCCTGTCACCATTCGTCCTGGCGCAAAGCCATGGCAATTTGGTGATTCCATCGTCCAGTATTGAAAAGCGCGGAGATCTTGGCATCAGGCCGCACACAGATCTCATTCTTAATTTGTATGCTGACAGTTCCGCTCCTCCACCCAACGCCGAAACCCCCGCTTCATTGGCTTGCATATACCACCTCACACAAACCCTCGTGCAAGGCTGCCCTATTGCAAGCACAACCGAGCTGCCGACCACCGGCGTCGGGGCCATTGCGATTGTGGCAGCGTATGACAATCCGTTCGCGGCGCTGGACTTGCAAGTTTTTTCCAATCAATTTGGACTTCCTCCGGCAAACTTCGAGCAAGTCTATGCCGCGGGCCATCAGCCAGCGAACGATCCTGGGAATTGGTCTTTGGATGAAGCTCTCGACATAGAGATGGCCCATGCCGCTGCGCCAAACGCAAAAATACTACTGGTGGAGGCTGCATCCGGTTCGTGGAGCGATTTGATGGTTGCCGAAGATTTAGCCGGCCAACTCGTCGCAGCCAATGGGGGCGGTACAGTAAGCAACAGCTGGACGGGAACGGAGTGGCCGGGCGAGCAACAATACGATTCGCATTTCCAAGTGCCAGGAGTCGTTTATTTGGCATCGGCAGGTGACACTGGGCCGGGCATCGGATATCCAGCCGTGTCTCCTTATGTGATTTCAGTGGGCGGCACAAAATTGATTCGGTCGAGTGGTGTGTTTTTAGGCGAACAGTACTGGAACGGATGCAATGGGGCTGGCGGGGGCGGCATCAGTGCGGTGTACTCACGGCCAAGCTACCAGAACGTAATCGAGAAAATTGTAGGGAACCATCGCGGAGTTCCTGACCTCTCCGCTGATGCCGACCCGTGTACCGGTCCCGCGATGTACGACGCAGACGGTGGCTACGATTGGTTCCAGATCGGTGGCACGAGTGCGTCAACGCCGTATCTCGCCGGAATAATCGATGGAGCGGGCCAGCTGCGCCCTTCCACCTCAGCAGAATTAGGGCAAATTTACCAGGACTACTCCAACCCGAAAACATACCAAGAGGATTTCCGCGTGATGAGCGTATGGGACTTGAGCACTTGCCCACCTGGCTGGGACATATGCACCGGCGTGGGCTCGCCGATTACCTATGCGGGCAAATAAAAGAAATGTCACGGCACAATAATTGTGCCGCCCGCGCCGGAAGCGGCAATTGCAGGTTCTTTCTCGGGAAACTGAGCCACCACAAAATCTGCAAATCCGCGCGCTTTCGGACGTCGCGAAGTGCGCGTATAACCCATGCGGAGCAGAAAGACTAAAGCTTGCAATACATCCGCATCGCGCAGCCTGGAATGACCCGTGTGCTTCAATTCGGCTTCGCGAAATTCCTTGACCATCGTGTGCAACCCGGCCACCACCGCCTGCTGGCCGGGATTCGTCACTGGCGCTTCATAGTGCAAACCGGAATTCACCAACGTCTCATAGCTCTTCGCAATCGAGCCGAGTGCGCCGAGTAAATCTGAATCCCGAAGATTGCGGTTGGCGCGGACAGATTTTGCCAGCGCAAAACTCAATCCCACAATCAGATGCTCCTGCTCATACAAAAACTGTTCACTGATTTCGACGCCGGGAAATAGCGCGGACTGCTCCAGATCGCCCAATGGCTGCGGCTTTTCGTGCTCACGCGCCTGTTTCAGGTATGTGCAATCAAGGGGGCAGTCGAGTGTGACTTCCCGCTGTTCGCCGCAACATTGCGGGCAAATCCGCCCGTGGATCGCGGGACAAAACCGCTTTTCTTTTCTGATTTCACAGATGGCGCAGCTCAATAAAGTAACTCCCGCTTCGATTATCCCATGCGGTTGATGGGCGTTTCCGGCATCGTTTCGCCAGCGTCCAGACAGGCGATTTGAGAGTACAAAACGCTTACAAGCTGATTTTTGTGGCCTTTTTTGGTTCCAAATGCGGAAATCCCGCATAAAATGCGGCTAAATCGCTTCTTTTCCACAGGCACAGAGGTATAAGATGACTTTCATCGTAGGAAAATTCAAGTTTCCACTATAGGAGGATTCATGGCTTCAGGCATGACGAAGACGCAGCTGGTTCGACATCTGGCTGAAAAACTCGAGACCAACAATAAGACCATCGCGGCTTTTCTTGAGCACCTGAGCGACACCGCGGTAAAAGAGACCAAGAAGAATGGCGTGTTCGTAGTGCCCGGCCTCGGCCGCCTGGTGAAGGCGCACCGCAAAGCCCGCGTCGGACGCAACCCCCAGACGGGCGAGCCCATTCAGATCAAAGCCAAGACCGTGGTAAAGTTCCGCGTCGCCAAGGCCACCAAGGACGCGATTGCGCCCCCGGCAAAGAAGTAGTTTTATTCCCTGAACTTGCGAAGGCCGGCTCACGCCGGCCTTTTGCTTTGTCTTAATACCCGCCGATTATTCGAGATACGCGTCAGCTTCGATTTCCACCAGAATTTCCGGTGAAATCAACGCGCTCACTTCCACCATGGAAGTGGCCGGACGAATTTCTGCGAAAAATTCTCCGTGGGCTTTTCCCACTCTTTCCCAATCTGCAATGTTGATGACGTACGTACGGGTGCGAACAACGTTTTTCAGGTCCGCTCCTGCCTTGATCAGCGCGGACTCAATATTCTTGATTGTTTGCACAGTCTGGGCATAAACGTCGCCTACGCCGACGATCTTGCCTTCCGGGCCGGTGGCCGTGGTCCCCGACACGTGCACATAGTTGCCGATGCGCACCGCCCGTGAGTACCCAACGACCGGTTCCCATGGTGTACCGCTTGAAATGTTCTTTCGTGTCATTTCTCCCTCACTATGGATTGCAAGTGAATCACTTCAATCACTTACAGCATAAAGTCACGGCGCATTTCAAATCTGCATCAAATAAGTTAATGGAGCAGATTTACCAAAGTCACTTGCGTAACCAATGCCGGGTGAGTTATGTATCGTGAATTGGTTTTGGGCCGCGCCATTGGCCCAGTTGGAGCTCGGAGGTGAGCCCACGATGATTCCGGAGTCACATTCTTTACAGAAGTTGTTTGTTGAACTCGTCGGGCGGCATTATGCGGAGGAAATTGGCATCCGCGATCCCCAAATTGTCGCCTATGTTTCCCATCTGTTAGCAGAATTTTGCGAAACTGAACAACTCTTCAAAATGCAGGGCGTAAGTGGCAAGCCGCTTACCGATGTGGGCGAGATGCTGCTTGAATCCGATCCTGTATATGGGCCGGCGCCATCATTTGACCGGGAACGCCAGTTGCGGAAACATATCGGCGATTACACGTTGTTTTTTACAGGAATGTTTCCGGAAAGCATCAATCACTTTCGCCTGCGCCACGATCGCCTGGAAAATTTCGTGGACTGGATGAAGGCCGGCAAAGAGAGCTATTACATCGTCAGCAAGTTTGAGCATTTTGAGTACGAGAAAGTCGCGCCTTTGTTCAGTAAACTTTCCCACCAGTTCGAACAATGCGTCTATGGTTTGAATCTGGTAAAGAACGATTTGCTGGAAATGCAACATCCGATTGTGCAGCGAAATACTGAGTTATTGATGTAGTCTGCTTACGCCTTGCGATAGAAACTCAACACCGCATCTCCCTGCGCCAGTGTGCGGTATCGCCGCAAATCGCCGAATTGATCCCCCGGATCAAATTTCTTGAAGTGTTCGGCAAGCACAATGGTTCCCGATTTCAAGAGTGCGGACTCTCCCAAAGCCGACAAGGTATTTTTGTATTCCGCTTCCAACCCGTAAGGCGGATCAAGAAAGACATAGTCGGCTTTGACCTGTTCAGCTTGCAGCGTTTTCAATGCGCGCGCGGCATCCTGCTTCAAAATCCGGAATCCATTTTCAATTTTCAATGATTGCAAATTTTGCTTTATCAACTCCGCTGCGCTGGCCGAAGATTCCACAAATAAAACCTGCATCGCACCGCGGCTGAGTGCTTCGATTCCGACAGCTCCGGTGCCCGCGTAGAGATCCAACCAAATCGATCCAACCAGTGCATCAGGATCTCCGGGAGTCAGCACATTGAATAGCGCTTGCCGCAGCTTATCTGCGGTAGGACGCAAATCAATTCCCGGCAAAGAGCGTAAGGGACGGCTGCGATATTTTCCGGCGATTACACGCATGGATTACATTTCTTCGGAGCTATTAACAGACCGGTGTAAATCAGAGGTACTTCCGTGTCTCATCGCCTATCGCTAACCTACTACACACAGGCTTAAATTGATAAAATCACAATCAGCACGAAAACCAAGATTTTAAATGAGAAATTGGTCCATTCCAGCCGGCCGTATTTTGGGCGTTGATCTACGCATCCACTTTACTTTTGTCGGCCTTCTTGCGTTTATCTGGATGACCGAAGCCAGCAATCACGCTTCGATTAGCCCTGCACGCGGTATTGCTCTGACCGGCATCGTTCTCGCATCTGTCATTTTGCATGAAGTCGCACATGCCTTGGCCGGTTTATTTGCGGGCTCGCCACCCAAATCAGTAATACTGCTTCCGCTCGGCGGCATTTCACAGTTTGACGAGAATCAACAAACCACGCCCGCCGGCGCAGCACTCTGGCAGCGTGAAATTCGGATCGCTATCGCAGGCCCGCTGATTAATTTTCTCATTGCATTTGTGGTTGGCAGCATTCTTCTGGCAGTGGCTCCTGAGGTCCAGCTTTGGGCAAAGCCTTACGTCATTTCCAGCAACCTGCCGCGCAGTTTGGTTTGGGTCAATATCTGGCTCGGATTATTCAATCTTCTCCCGGCTTATCCGTTGGATGGAGGCCGCGTTTTGCGCGCCATTTTCAGCCGCAAACTCGATTCAATACATGCCACGCGCCGTGCGGTTTCAATTGGGCAAACCATCGCAACTTTATTGATGGTGCTCGGCATGTTCGTGAATGTCTGGCTCATCATGATCGGCATCTTTCTTTTCATCGCCGCTCAGTTGGAAGAGCGGACCATCGTGTTTCAGTCGGTGCTCGATACCGTCCATCTGGAAGACATCATGCTCACCGACTTCGCCACGCTTTCACCGGCGGACACTCTCGAAGACGCGCTCGAAAAAGCCGTGCACTCTTTGCAGGATGATTTCCCCGTGATTCGGGGCAGCGATATGGTCGGCGTCGTTTCCCGGCAGAAGATTTTGCAAGCTCTCCGCGCCGAAGGCAACGGCTATGTGCAGGCGGAGATGAACCGCATCGTCGAAGTGGCGCAAAAAAGTGAATCGCTGGCGTCGGTCTTTCGCAAACTCAATGCGCGCAATCTCAGCATTATTCCCGTCGTCGAAGAGCAGCGGCTGGTCGGCATCGTGACACTGCAAAACCTCATGCACTCCATGGCTTTGCTGGCGGAAAGCCGCAAGCTGCGCAAAGCCGCCGCCTTAAATTCCTAAAATTTAGAACTTAAACACCAGCCCTACGGAGGGTTCGGCGCTGTGTCCACGCGCAGCTGTGTCAATGCCGGGAATATCAAAAGACGGAGCTTTGTAGATGAATCCCCGGTATTGCAGCCGAAGCGCAAAGCGGGAAGAAAAGGGCACTCGCGAGACAAAGGGAATTTTGCTGAAAATTTTGTAATCCACGCCGCCGCCGTAAATAAAGGCCAGTTGCGTCGTTGAATTTCCCGATACCGGTTCCTGAATTGTTTGAATGAATTCGCGATAGGGATTAAATTTCAAGCCGCCAATCCCGCCCAGTAAAAATACTTCCAGGTTTCGGGTCTCGATGGGACTAAAAACATAGGCGGCGCTGTATTCGCTGATTTTCGATTGAATCCTGTAATCGAACGCCGTGCTGTAGATTTGCGAGTTGCCCGCCCGGCCATAATTGAATTCTGCGGAACTCTTCGCCGTGAAGCGGTAGCGTAATGTCAGGAAGCCTTCGCCGGCGACTGTCGTGCTTTGGGCAACATTGTTGCCCTGCACATCTTTGCTGAAAAACGGGCCGCCGCTGACGGCAACGTCAATCTTGTTGTATTGGCTGAAGCCAAGCGGCGCCAGCCATAGCAGCGACGCAAAAAGTAATCCGGCTTTTTTCAACATCCAGTATTCCTCGTATGAATGAGTGGGATGCTTCCATCATAGCGTGTGATGGCCAGAATTGGCGATTCAACGTGAATGCAGGCGCGGGTGTCTAGGCCTGCGCATCGCTTTAAGTATTTCTTAATACAGCCGCATGGCTTTGGCCTGCTCGATGGCAGAAATTTTGCGCAATTCGCCGAGAACGGTTTCAGGAACCGCTTCATCCACGTGCACCACGGCAATCGCCTCGCGGACGCCGGCTGCCGTTTCGCTGCTTCGCCGGCCGAGAGAAAAATCAGCGATATTGATTTTGTGATTGCCCAAAATCGTGCCCACCTGTCCAATCACGCCGGGCACATCGCGATTGCGCAAGTAAATCAAATTCTGCGCCAGCGGAGCTTCGATATCTATGCCGTCAAGGTGAAGCAGCCGCGGAGCATGACCATGGAGTACCGCGCCTTTGGCTGTGTGTTCTTCTTCAAGCGCCTCTACGGTGATGCCGAGCACGCTGCCTGCGCCACCCGAAGCGCTTTGCGGTTTGCGCTCCTCATGGATGCGCAGCCCGCGGGAAGCCGCAATCGCCGCCGCATTTACTAGATTCGCTTTTTCCTCCAGCGATTCATTCAGAATTCCCTGGATTGCCGCATTGCGGATCAACTCCGTTTTCCATTCCGCGATGCGCCCGCTGTAGCTCAACCAGATTTCTTCGAGCGTGCCTCCCGCTGCCTGCGCCAGAAAAGTTCCCAAACGTTCGGCGAGCACTGTATAAGGTTGAAGCTCGAGATATTCTTCGTGCGAAACCGACGGCACATTTACAGCATTTTGAATCACGCCATGCTTCAGATATTCCTTCACCTGCATGGCAATCTGTACGCCCACAGCTTCCTGCGCCTCCTGCGTAGATCCACCCAAATGCGGCGTGAGAACAACATTGTCGAGCGCGGTCAATGGCGAATTTTTCAATGGCTCTTCGACGAAAACATCTAATGCAGCCGATGCCACATGTCCACCGCGAATTGCATCGGCTAATGCTGTTTCGTTTACCAACTCTCCGCGCGCGCAGTTCACCAGCCGCACGCCCTTTTTCATTTTCTTGAGCGACTCGGCATTGATCATGCCCGTCGTTTGCGGAGTCAGTCCTACGTGCAGCGTGAGATAGTCAGCAGCCGCATAAATTTCGTCGAGGCTTGCGATTTTCACTCCGTTTTCTTTGGCCACCGATGGCGACACAAAGGGATCGTGGCCGAGAATTTCCATTTCAAACGATTTCGCGCGTTTCGCCACTTCCATCCCAATTTTTCCCAGGCCGACAATGCCGAGGGTCTTGCCACGCAGCTCCGTACCTTGCAGTGATTTCTTTTCCCATTTGCCGGCGTGCATGAGAGCATCCGCTTTGGGGATGAAACGGGCCATGCTCAGCATCAATGCCAAAGTATGTTCGGCAACGGCCACGGCATTCGCGCCCGGAGTATTCATCACCACCAGGCCTTTACGCGTGGCTGGGTCGAGTTCAATATTGTCCACGCCAACGCCGGCGCGCCCAATGACCCGCAATTTATTTGCGTGAGCAAGCAAGTCGGCGTTGACTTGCACCGCCGAGCGCACGATCAGTGCGTCGGCATCGGCCAGCTGTTCCGCCAGTTTGCCTTCAATTTGCTCAGGAGTGACCACCATCCATCCCGGCTCGCGCAGCAAATCTACGGCTGTGGACGACATTTTCTCAGCGACAACAATTTTCATAAGAACCTACATTCCTGACTCTTCTACAACTTCGTTGACGGCGACGATTCCAGCCAGCGCTTTGCAAAATGCCGGGACCATTCCCGTCTTTGTCCGCACAACGGTTTCGGGCAACGGCTATAACGGCGGCAGCAATACGTTGAACTCAAACACAGTGAACTTCACCGTGATGTAGCGTTCCGGGCATAGACCTGCTGAGCTGCGCGCACGGCAGTGCCAAATTCAACACTCCTCCCCATCGCGCTTAAGACTTGCTCGAGCGCAGCCAGTAGGCCGACTGTGTCCAGGTAGTCGTAATAGCCGAGATGCGCAATACGAAAGAGCTGGCCTTTCATCTCCCCCTGGCCGTTTGCGACTACTGCGGAAAATTTCTCGCGGAAGCCTTTCACGATGGCACTTGAATCTATGCCCTCGGGCGCAAGCACCGCGGTCACCGCCGATGCGGGAGCCGTAGGAGCAAACAATTTCAGCCCAAGCGCTTGCACTCCTGCGCGGGTCATTTCAGCGGCGAGTTCCGCGTTATCTATCAAGGCTTTGCGGCCATCCACCAAATCTCCTGCGCCCATTTGCCGGATGAAATCCAAAGCTGCGCCGAGTGCGGCGAATAATGAAGTCGCAGGCGTATAGGCCGATTCGCCTTTGGCCGCCGCTTTGCGTTCACGGCGGAAATCGAAATAGTAGCGGGGAGTTTTCGTCGTCTCCATGCGCTGCCATGCACGTTCGCTCACGGCACAGTAAGCTAAGCCCGGCGGAATCATCAGCGCCTTCTGCGATCCGCCAATGATGACGTCAATGCCCCAGCCATCCACGTCGAGATGAGTGGTGCCGAGGCCGGTGATGGCGTCCACAACCAGCAGCGTATCGCTGCCCGCACCGCGCACGAGCTTGGCGATGCCTTGTACATCGTGCCGTGCGCCGGTGGAAGTTTCCGTCGCCTGCACATAAACTACGCGAACGTCTGGTGTGAGCTTGGCGCGAATTTCATCCAAGGAAAACGTCTGACCATAAGGGGCGCTGATCAATTCAACCGCGCAGCCAAAAGTTTTGGCCAAGTCGCGCCAGCGCTCGCCAAATTTTCCAGCAGTGAGCACCAGAACCTTGTCGCCCGGGGAAGTCAGGTTCGTGACCGCGCCCTCCATCACGCCGGTGCCGGAAGCGGCCAATATCAGCACATCGTTGTTCGTTCCGATGAATTCTTTCATGTCCGCGATGACACGCGAAAATAGCGCGCGAAATTCGGCAGTGCGATGATGCATGGTGAAAGCCGCCATCGCGGTCTGGGCGGAAGGCAATAATGGCGTGGGGCCGGGGGTAAAAAGGCGATTTTTTAGCAACATGATGAATAATTCCTTGGTTTTCGGTGAATATTCAGTGTAAGCCCACAACCGTAAAACAGCCTGTGGATTGCCGCAAACTTCGGCATCAATAAAACTTCTAGGAGCGATTCGGAATCTTTATGCGAGACAGAATCGCCCCTCCAGCCGCATATAATGGCTTCCATGACACTTAGCGAACAGATTCAAAAAGACATTGTCGCCGCCATGAAGGCGCGCGAGGAGCAGAAGCTCTCCACATTGCGGATGGTCAAGAGCGCGCTCAAAAACCGCGAAATCGAAAAAATGGCCCCGCTCGACGACAAAGAGTCGCAGCAGGTGCTGAGCACGCTCATCAAGCAGCGTAAAGAATCGGTCGAGCAGTTCACCAAAGGCGGACGCCAGGAGACGGCCGACAAAGAAGCCGCCGAAATCGTCCTGATTGAGACTTACCTACCTAAAGCTGCCGGAGAAGCCGAGATTACCGCGGGCGTCGCCGCCGTCATCGCCGAAATGGGTTCGCCGACCATCAAAGACATGGGCACCGTGATGAAGAACGTCATGGCCCGCTTCGCCGCTGCCGGTCAGCGCGTGGACGGGAAAGTGGTCAGCGAGGCGGTAAAGGCAGCGCTAAGCAAGTAGAAAATTTTCTTTGTGTGGCGCGGGCACCCTCGCCAGCGGGAGTCGTAAAAAAACGTCCTTATTGAAAACAAAGCAGATAACTCATCGAGAGAATTTGCTTCAATCACGCGGGAAAATGCTCGGCGGGATGCGCTCGCACAATGGCTCGCATTTGCGTTCTAAGGCCGTCAGGGCGAGCGTGTCCAGCCTTGGATGCTGGGGAGGCCCCTTCAATAATCAACGAGCTCATATCGCATTTAAACGCGTATCAATACCTACCAAAGTGTACATACACAATTAGTAACTACTTCACGCGTTGCAGCTCGCGGTAGGCGTCGCTTTTTGAGATTCCCCGCTCTTTGGCGACGCGTTTAAGCGCAGATTTTTCGTCAAGTTGTTCATCCGCCATGAGTTGACGCACACGGTCGCCGACCGAAACCGTCACAACCACTGCTTCCGCTGCCTCCGCTTTGCCAATCAGCAAAACAATTTCGCCTTTAATCCCGCCGCGTTCATTTAAGGTTTGCAGCACTTGTGCAGCCGGGCCGCGGAGAAATTCCTCATGCAACTTAGTGATTTCACGGGCCAAAACAATTTTTCGTTCGTCGCCGAGAATCTCCACGATGTCTTGCAGCGCTTCCAACACGCGGTGCGGCGCTTCATAAAAAATCTGCGTAGATATTGCGTCGCGAATATTTTCCAGCTCTTTGCGCCGCTGGCCCTGCTTGGCGGGGAGAAATCCATGGAATTCAAAGGCGTCAGTCGGCAATCCGCTGGCGGCTAGTGCAGATAAAACCGCCGAGGCTCCGGGAATGGGAATGACCGGCATTCCGCGCTCAACCGCCAATGCCACAACCCGATATCCGGGATCAGAAATTCCAGGCATGCCGGCGTCGGTAATCAGCGCGATGCGTGCCCCGCGCTCCAGTTCGGCGACAAGTTCTTCCGCCTTGGCGGCTTCGTTGTGCTCGTGATAGCTGGTGGTACGTGTCGTAATGCTGAAATGATTCAACAGCTTCTGGGATTGGCGCGTGTCCTCGCAGGCGATGAGATCGGCTTCTTTCAAAATGCGGAGGGCGCGCAGGGTAATGTCTTCCAGATTGCCAATGGGCGTCGCCACCAGATAGAGCCCGGGAGCTAGATACGCGCCAGAAGACATGGTTGGAGTCTAGCAAAATCAGACGTTTATCCTGAATTGCCCTGAATTGTCCCGTGTTGTCACTTGGTCGACCGCACTGGAATTCCTAAACTGGGCATAGGCTTCGTTGCTTGGGCACAATCCCCCGAAGACTCAAAAAACACACACAACTATATGGATTTAGGAGAAAGAACATGTTGAAAAATTTTGCCCAGTTCCTCGCTGTCGCAGGGTTATTGGCGGTCGCTGCTTCCGGCCAGCACATCGGCCAGCTCACATATAACTACACGTCCTTCGATTATCCCGGCGCCACGATGACCGAAGCCAACGGCATTAATAACAACCAAATTATCGTCGGCGACTACACGGATGCGGCGGGCAACATGCACGGTTTTGCACGGTTGCCCAGCGGTTCGTTCATGAAGCTGGACTATCCAGGCGCTTCGGGAACGTCCCTTTGGGCCATCAACAATCTCAACCAAGCCGCGGGATACTATCTGGACGCCAGCGGCAATGCACACGGCTTTGGTTTTGCGCTGCCCAGCCATTTTCAGCCGTTGAACTATCCCAAAGCTTCACAAACAATCGTTTACGGATTGAATGACAGCGATCAGGCTGCCGGAACCTGGGTGGATTCAACGGGAAACATACAAAGTGGGTTCGCGCTTTCCGGAACTCACTACACTAACGTGTCTTATCCCAATTCGATTTCGACACTGGCAGGAGGAATCAACTCGGCGGGGACGATTGCCGGCCTGTGGTTCGACAGCAACTCGAACGAGTCCGGATTCATTTTCGCGAATGGCGTATTCACGAACGTGCAGTATCCCGGTGTGAGTGAAACCGCGATTGACAAGATCAACGACAAAAATGAAGTTGTCGGCTCATACATTGACGCGAGCAACGTAGTACACGGATGGATCGGCTCCCCGGGCTTCAACCAATATCAAACTGTGGATTACCCCGGCTCCATCAACTGCCGCCTGCATGGTGTGAACGTGGCGGAAGACGTCGTCGGCCGCTACACGGATACGAACAGCGTAGTGCACGCCTTCGTTGCCATTCCGTAGCCGGCTATTGCTGTTGTATTTTGCCCGCTGTGCCCCCGCATAGCGGGCTTTTTTATTGGGAGATGAAAATTGACGTAAATGGCGCGTAAATCCTAGACTAAAGAAAGCAACCATGCCTATTTACGAATACCAATGCAAGAAGTGCCATCACCGGTTTGAAAAAATCCAGAAATTCTCCGACCCGCACGTAAAAAAATGTCCCGAATGCGGCGGCCCCATTGAGCAGGTCGTTACCGCTCCAGCGGTCCAGTTCAAAGGCTCAGGATGGTATGTAACCGACTACGCCAAAAAACCGGGAGGGATCGCTAAAGCGGCGTCCGGCGAGAGTTCCAACGGCGATTCCGCCAAGAGCGAGTCTTCGTCATCATCATCCGAGTCTTCGTCTTCCGAAACGAAGGACTCCGGCGGAAAGAAAGAAAAAGCCAAGACTGAACCATCCGCTAAAAAGTCTGAAAAAAAATAGCCGCTCCTGCATTCCGCCTCTTGATGCGGTAATCTCTTTTCCATGAATGACGGTTATACCGATCTGCCCGCAGGCAAGATCGCTTCGGTGGTGACATTCCTTGAAATGCGGGATCGGCCTGCCCTCGCACCCATTGTCGCCCCGCAGAACATGCAAGTTCGCCGTGTGTTGCAGCCGGAGCTGGGATGGTATCGCCAGCTTTACCGGCGCGTGGGCGAGGAGTGGTTGTGGTTCAGCCGGCTCATGCTGAGCGATGAAGGACTCCGCGCGGTTTTGTGGAGTGAGCGGATAGAAATCTTTGCCTTGTCGGCAAATGGTGAAGACAAAGGCCTGCTGGAACTCGACCGCAGTGCGCCGGATGAAGTGGAGATCGCATATTTTGGTGTATCTCCCGACTTAATTGGCAAAGGAGCAGGACGGTTCTTTTTGCATCACGCGCTGGAACAGGCATGGTCACATAATCCCGCGCGAGTGTGGCTGCACACCTGCAATCTGGACCATCCGCGAGCGCTACATTTTTATCAGGCCGCGGGGTTTAAGCCTTATAAATTCGCCATCGAAGTCTCGAACGATCCACGCCTCACCGGATTGTTGCCGGTGAGTGTCGCGCCGCACCTGCCGATTATTCGAGAATCACATTCGTGAAGAAAATGACCGAAAAAGATTTCCGCCGTATCGCGCTCAGTTTTGAAGGCGCAGAGGAAGGCTCGCACATGGGCAGCCCAGATTTTCGTGTAGGCGGCCGAATTTTTGCCACGCTGGCGTCGATCAAGGAAGGCTATGGCAATTTGAAGCTGACATTGGAACAGCAAGCCGCGTTCGTCGAAGAATTGCCGAAGGTGTTTCTGCCTATCCATGGCGGTTGGGGAAGAATGGGCATGACGCACATTCGGCTGGCGGCTGCAAGTGAAGACGTGCTCGAAGGCGCACTACGAACCGCGTGGAAGTTAAGAGTCGAGCAGAACGCAAAGACTGCCAAGAAAAGTTCTAGAACTAAACGAACCACTTAGGTCCGGTCGAGCGCAGCCGACACCGTGCTGCATCCCTGCCACTCCTCCCGCATCTATATGTTATCGAAATAATTAACAGGAGTTAACGTCATGATTAACATACGGCGAAGTGAAGAGCGCGGCGGCGGAGATTACGGCTGGCTGAATACCAAGCATACGTTTTCGTTCGATCAGTATCACGACCCGAAGTGGATGGGATTTCGCTCGTTGCGCGTCATCAACGAAGACCACGTAGCGCCGGCTGCGGGCTTTCCGCTGCATCCCCATCGGGACATGGAGATCATCACTTATTTGCTTTCCGGCGAGCTGGAGCACAAAGACAGCCTGGGCACAGGCTCGGTGATTCGGCCGGGCGATGGGCAGAGAATGAGCGCGGGACGCGGCATCCGGCATAGCGAGATGAATCCTTCAGTGAGCGAGGGCGCGCACCTGCTGCAAATCTGGATCATGCCCGACAAGCAGGGGCACGAACCCAGTTATGAGCAACGCGAGTTCCCAGAAAAAGAAAAACGGGGCAAGCTGCGGCTGATTGCGTCGCCAGACGGGAAAGATGGCTCGGTGACCATTCATCAGGATGCGAAGTTGTATGTGTCGCTGCTGTCGCCGGGGCAGGAAGTCACGCACGAACTGGGCAAGGGCCGCTACGCCTGGCTGCAAGTTGCCAAAGGCGCGGTGGAGTTGAATGGCAAGAAGTTGAATCAAGGGGATGGCGTGGCGGTGAGTGATGAGCCGAAATTGGTCATCAAAGGCACGGAAGAAGCCGAAGTGCTGCTGTTTGATTTGGCGTAAGGGACAACCACAGCTTCCTATACCTTTGTCACTCCGAATCCGCTTTAGCGGTGAGGAAGCTGCTCTTAGGAATCCGAACAGCAGATTCCTCGTCGCTGCGCTCCTCGGAATGACAATGTGGTTAGTATGATTTAGCGATGACGAACTCTCGTCTGGACGAACCAACACCCAAGCAGCGTCCGGAAGCGGTCACGGCTATCGCGTGGCTTTTCGGATTAAGCGGAATTTATCTTGGCGCGGTTGGCTTGGTCATGCTGATCGCGCCGGGATTTATTTCTTTGGAGACGATTGTCCATTTGGGCCGTCCGTGGCTGAATGGCATGGAACTCGCCGGGCCGTATGCGTTTCTCATTTCCGGATGGTTCTTGCTCTTCATCGCCCTCGAATTGCGCGACCTGCGGAATTGGGCGCGTCTAGCGGCCACGTTCGTCTGCGCGTGGGGAGTCTTTCTGCTGATTCCCGTCGTCTCTTCTGCGGCAACTAATTTTCGCTGGTCGTTGCTCTGGAGCGGCTTGGGAATTATCGTGCGCGTGGTTGTGGTGTGGTATTTGTGGCAGGAAGAAGTAAGGACGGCGTTTCAACGCTAGGAAGCAAATGGGCAGGTGGGGACACCTGCCCCTACACGAGCAATTACCGCTTCGCTTTCGCTGGCTCTTTCTCTCCCACGCGTTTGCTGACGGAGAAGGTCATTTTCCCGGATTTTTTGTCGGCATCGGCATCCACAATGACATGATCTCCGTGCAGTACTTCGCCGTCGAGAATCTTCAGCGCGAGCGGATCCTGAATCAGCTTCTGAATGGCGCGCTTTAACGGACGCGCTCCGAAGTTGGGATCGAAGCCGGTGTTAAGCATCAACTCTTTGGCGGCGTCGGTCAACTCGAGTGAAATTTTGCGGTCGGCTAGCAGGCGGCGCACGTCTTCGAGGCGCAGTTCGATGATCTTCACCAACTGTTCTTTGCCGAGCGGGTGGAAGATGATGATGTCGTCCACGCGGTTGAGAAACTCGGGTCGGAAGTGGGCGTGCAACGCGTTCATCACCTGCTTGGAGGCGTCTTCAAACCAAGCTTCGGACTTCGCTGTCGGGCGGACGGGCGCGTCCGCCCCTACGTGTTCCGTTAAGAACGACGAGCCAAGGTTCGAGGTCATGATGATGATGGTGTTCTTGAAGTCGACCACGCGGCCTTTGCCGTCGGTGAGGCGGCCGTCATCCATGATCTGCAAGAGGACGTTGAATACGTCGGGATGTGCTTTTTCGATTTCGTCGAAGAGCACGACCGCGTAAGGCCGGCGGCGCACTTGCTCGGTGAGCTGTCCGCCTTCGTCGTAGCCGACGTAGCCCGGAGGCGCGCCAATCAGGCGCGAGACGGCGTGCTTCTCCATGTACTCCGACATATCAATGCGGACCATGGAGTGTTCGTCGTCAAACAAAAATTCTGCGAGGCCGCGGGCGAGTTCGGTTTTACCGACTCCAGTCGGACCCAGAAAGATGAATGACCCAATGGGGCGCTTGGGATCGCTGAGTCCGGCGCGGGAGCGGCGAATGGCGTTGGAGACGCGCTCGAGAGCTTCGTCCTGGCCGATGACGCGTTGGCGCAGGCGGTCTTCCATCGTGACCAGCTTTTTGACTTCGCCTTCCAGCATTTTGCTGACGGGAATGCCGGTCCACTTGGAGACGATGCGGGCGACGTCTTCTTCGTCCACTTCTTCTTTCAACATTCGCGGCTTGCCTTTGCCGTCCATTTGCGCGTTGAGCTTGGCGAGTTCTTCTTCGGTCTGGCGGATGAGGCCGTAGCGAATTTCAGCGACGCGCTGCAAGTTGCCTTTGCGCTCCTCGGCCTGCTCTTCAATTTTGAGTTGCTCGAGTTTTTCCTTGAGCTGGCGTTGATGGGCGATGAGGTCTTTTTCTTTTTTCCAATTGGCTTTGAGCGTGTTGGATTTTTCACGAATCTCCGCCAGTTCTTTTTCAATGACCAGCAAACGGTCTTTGGAGTTGGCGTCGTCTTCTTTTTTCAGTGCCTGCTTTTCGATTTCGAGTTGGGTAGCCCGGCGTTCCAACTGATCAATGTCCGTGGGTAGCGAATCAATCTGAATGCGAAGAGAAGATGCGGCTTCGTCAATCAGGTCGATTGCTTTATCCGGCAAGAAGCGATCCGAGATGTAGCGATGCGACAAGGTCGCGGCGGAAACAATTGCCGAGTCTTTAATACGCACGCCATGATGCACTTCATAGCGTTCTTTGAGTCCGCGGAGAATTGCGATGGTGTCTTCGACGTTAGGTTCACCGACAAAAACGATCTGGAAGCGGCGCTCGAGCGCAGCATCTTTCTCAATATATTTGCGATATTCGTTGAGCGTGGTCGCGCCGATGGCCCGGAGTTCACCGCGAGCGAGCGCGGGTTTGAGCATGTTGGACGCGTCAATCGCGCCTTCGGCCGCGCCAGCGCCTACCAGCGTGTGAAGTTCGTCGATGAAGAGAATGATCTGACCCTGCGAATCTTCGATGTCTTTGAGGACGGCTTTGAGGCGGTCTTCAAACTCGCCACGATATTTTGCGCCCGCAAGCATGGCTCCGAGGTCGAGTGAGATGACGCGCTTGTTGCGCAGAATTTCGGGCACATCACCGGAAATGATCCGTTGCGCAAGCCCTTCGACGATGGCGGTCTTGCCGACGCCGGGCTCGCCGATGAGGACCGGATTGTTTTTCGTTCGGCGAGATAGCACCTGCACTACGCGGCGAATTTCTTCATCGCGCCCGATGACGGGGTCGAGTTTTCCGCGACGGGCCTGCTCGGTAAGATCACGAGCATAGCGTTCAAGCGCCTGATACTTGGCTTCTGGATTCTGGTCGGTAACTTTTTGGGATCCGCGGACTGAAGCTAGGGCCTTCAAAATTGCATCATAGCTCGCGCCGTGCTTCGACAGAATCTGCTGTGCAGCGTCGCGCTTTTGCTGCGTGGCAGCGAGCAAAAGGTGTTCGGTCGAAACGTATTCGTCTTTGAAATTGGATGCTTCTTTAAATGCCTGGTCCAACAATTTGTTCAATGCATTCGATGCACCGGGCTGGGCTGCACCTTCCCCGGAAACTTTGGGGAGACGTCCGACTTCCTGATAAACGTCGTGCAGAACGGCCTCGGCACCGATGCCTATTTTGTCGAGCACCGGCGGAACGATACCCTCTTTATCTTCGAGCAACGCCGCCAGCAAATGCAGAGGCAGAATTTCCGAATTTCCATGCTCGGATGCGATGGTGCTCGCGCGCTGCACAGCCTCCTGCGCTTTAACTGTAAATTTGTCCCAACGAATAGCCATAAAAATCTCCTACTCGCCTATAGCGATTGGCAAATTAGCGTTTGGTGGCAACGCCTAAATGCTATTTGCTAATCACTAGATGCTGCAAACATAAAGCGGGAGACGGCCGAAATTTCCGTCTCCCGCCTAAAACGAGTCGAGCTACGCTCAACTGGGCGGACGAGGCGTCCGCCCCTACGTGAGCAATTACGCTGCTTTGCTGGGGCCTTTGGCTTCCAGTGTCTTCTCGTTGCCAGTGCCGACACTGATCTTGATCTGCTTCGGCTTGGCTTCGGCCTTCTTGGGCAAGCTGATCTTCAAGATGCCTTTGTCGTAGCTGGCCTTGACCTGCTCTGCGTCCACCGTGGTCGGCAGAGTGAAGGTGCGGGTAAAGCTGCCATACTGACGCTCAATGCGTCGGAAGTTCTCTTCTTTCTCTTCCTTCTCGAACTTGCGCTCGCCGGTCACGGTCAGCGTGTTGTTTTCCACGCGGATGTCGAGGTCTTTCTCATCCACGCCGGGGACTTCGAGCTTGAGCGAAACCTGGTGCTCATCCTCGTAAACGTCAACGGCAGGCGCGAAGCTGCTGGTGGTCAGGGCTTCCTGTCCCTCAGAGCCATAGGAATTGCGAAACAAGTGATTCATGCGGTCTTGCAAGGTAGCGAACTCACGGAATGGATCCCAACGAGTGATAACAGTCATGACTAAATCTCCTTCAATTTCTAGATGTCTTTAAGAGTGTGGCTTTAGCCACTACTTTGATGTGCTAGTTAGCACAAAAGAATCATAAAATATGAGTGCTTTATTGTCAACTATTAAATGTGCTTATTTTACATCAACTTACATGGAATATGAGGCACTTTAGGTAGGCGGTTTCGGGGATGGAAGGCACGCTTGGGTGGTCCTGCGCCTGGCCGCGACTTTCGAGAAGCCGGAGGGTGCGATGGGCGTCGTTAGCAGCCGCTGCGACCATTGCCAGAAATTCCGGCGCGGAAACGTGGAAGGAGCAGGAGCAGCTCACCAGAATCCCGCCGGAACGGAGCATCTTTAGCGCACGAAGATTGAGTTCTTTGTATCCGCGGAGGGCGGTGTCGAGAGCGCGTTTGCTTTTGGCGAATGCAGGCGGATCAAGAACGATGGTGTCGTAGTGTTTACCAGAAGAAGAGTAGTCACGCAGCAGGTCGAAGGCATTGGCTTCGATCCATTCAATTTCGCGGCCGTTCTGAGCCGCGTTGAGGGCGGCGTTTCGATCGGCGACTTCAAGCGCGGGGCGAGAGCTATCCACGGCGGTGACGCTGGAGCAGGCTCTTGCAAGATGAAGAGCGAAGCCGCCCTGATATGTGAAAACGTCGAGAGCCTCACCTCTGGCGTATCGAGCAGCTGCGGCATAATTTTCGCGCTGGTCGAGGAACGCTCCGGTCTTTTGGCCTTCGAGGGCATCGAAGTGAAAGCGCACGTCGTTCATGGTGAAGATGGTCGTGGATTTGTCACCCTGCAAAAGTCCTGATTCTTTTACGGGCAGTTGTTCGAGCTCACGAATCTTAGGATCAACGCGCTCAGCAATGGCCTCAGGATTCAGCTTGTTCAGCTCTTCCAAAACGACTTGCCGGACTGGTTCTGCGTCCATTGCCTGTGTGACCACTTGCAATGACAAAAGATTGTTGTAGCGGTCAACAATCAGCCCCGGAAGCGAGTCCGCCTCGCTGAAGACGACCCGATAGGCATCGGTGTTATGGACAAAACGCTCGCGGTAGGCGATGGCTGCTTGAATTCTCTTGTGAAGCAATTCTGATAAATCTTTTACTTCGTCAGGCGAGATCAGACGAATGGCGATTTGAGACGAGCTACTGTAG
>JAJPHW010000181.1 GCA_021325035.1 Terriglobia bacterium | reverse complement strand
GCGACCAGCGGATAGGAACGGGTATAGGAAGGCGAAACGTATTTTTCATCTCCGGCAAGGATGCGCTTGGCGTTTGGGCCCGGCAGGGCGGTCGTAATCTTGGGGCCGATGGCCTTGGCCTCGGTCGGCGTCAGGGTAGGCATGGAGTCCTCCTAAAAGCTGTAGTTGATCTTCGGTCGTTGGGGTAAGCGGGAAATCTCCGCGAAAACGGACGAATTCCTGCTAAAAATTGCGAAATGGGATGGAGTAACTAATCGCTACCGAAGAGACTGGGACGAACTTGGGAGGGCAGCACTGCCAGATGGCGGCGCGGACAGACGAGAAAGTCTATCCAGCACGCAGGCAGATGCGAATTGGGGCATTGGGCTAGCATTAGGGAACATTACTGAGTCCATTATACGCATGAGGGCAAGCGGGAGGGAACCCCCAAATGGGCCATAGTGCGGATTTCTTTAGAGTTAGCCCTACCGTCTTTGCATAATTTTACGGTAGGCGGCCACGTTGTGATTGTGCTCTTCGAGGTTCCGGGAAAATTTGTGGTGTCCGGAACCGTCGGCAACAAAATAAAGATAGTCGGTCTGCGCCGGATGCATGGCAGCTTCCAGCGCGGCTTTGCCGGGATTAGCGATGGGGCCCGGTGGAAGTCCGGCATGGCGATAAGTGTTGTAGGGCGAGTCGAATTGCATATCGTCGTGATGCAATGCGCCGGTGTAAGCGCCTTGCAGCAACTCGGCGTAAATCACACTGGGGTCGGCTTGTAACAACATGTTGCGCCGGGCGCGGTTGTCATAGACGCTGGCGACCGTCGTTCTCTCTTCCGGCACCGCGGTTTCCTTCTCGACGATGGATGCGAGCGTCACGGTCGGGACGATGTTATCGTTCAATCCAATTTCTTTTGCTACCTGCCGAAACTGACGCACCATGGTTCCAGCAATATCTTGCACGGATTGCGTGCGCGTAAATTCGTAGGTATTGGGAAATAAAAACCCTTCCAGCGTGGCCGCGTCCGGCGCGAGATCGTGAATCATTTCCGTATTGGTGATACAGACTTTCAGGAAATCATCTTTGGAGCCGAGCCCCGCGGTTTCTACAGCTTGCGCCACATCGAACATCGTGAAGCCTTCGGGCACAACCACCGTGCGAATGTAAATATCGCCCCGCGCAAGGCGATCATTAACATCGAGCATGTTCGCCGGCTTCTCGAAGAGATATTCCCCGGCTTTCAAGGAATGTCCGCGATGCAGCCGCCGCCAGATAAGAAATGCGCGCGCGCTGCGAATTACGCCTGCATCTTGCAATTCGTGGGCGATGCGGTGCGTGGAGTATCCGGCGTGCAGCAAAACAAATTGCTGTCCCGATGGAGTCACCGGCGCATAAAGCGCCCAGGCAAACCAGCATCCTGCGGCGAGAGCAGCCAACAAAACAATTGTGATGAGCGCACGCATCTATTTAATGTCCAAATAGTTTAGATGAATTGCGGGGAGGGGCTGTTAGCCGATGGTGATGCGACGTTGGTCATTCGGATCTTGCCAAATCGCTAAGGACGCTGCATCTCGAAGCGGTCTTTTGTATGGGAATACTGCGCGCCGCCCATGCGCCCGAGAAGGTCAAGAGTGTTGCCATCGAGTTTTCCATGGTGGAGAACGGCGTCATCCATGTGTATGTGGACAATTTCACCGATGACGAAACCGCCGATGGGCGGGTCCCCGAAATCAAGGATTTGATGGAGTTTGCACTCGAAGCTGACAGGCGATTCAGCAACCTGCGGAGCTCGAACAACATGAGATGGACGCTGGTTCAACTTCGCCAGCTCAAATTCATTGACGGAGTGGTCGTACTCTCCGCTGGTTTGGTTCATGGCCTGGGCTTGATCGAAGGTGACAATGTTCACCACGAACTCTCCCGTATCGCGCACGTTGCGCAACGTGTCTTTGGCAACTCGGCCTTCTTTGGTGCGGCGAGGGCCGGGGGAAAATCCCAGCAACGGTGGCTGGGCCGAGACGACAGTGAAAAAAGAAAATGGCGCGAGGTTCGGCTGTCCGTTTTTGTTTAAGGTCGAAACCCACGCAATGGGACGCGGGGCAATGGCGCTAATCAGAATGTGATAAAAGTCGGGATGGGAAAGAGATGAAGGCGCAGTATCCATGTTTCAAGTTTAAACGCCGGGACTCGTCTTTGTAGTTTCCCGCGCTTCCATCCAGCTTTGCAGGATTAACACTGCCGCCATTTGATCTACGACCTCGCCACGGCGTTTGATGGACATATCGGTTTCGCGCAGAAGGCGATTCGCCTGCGCGGATGACAAGCGTTCATCCCACAAGTGGACAGGAAGTTTGAATCGCTTGCGCAGTTCTTCGGCGAAGACATCCATTTTTGCCGACTGAATGCCTTCGGCCCCGCTCATGCGCAAGGGATAACCGACGACAATCTCAACGATGGAATACCCCTGAATCACTTTTTCTAGCGTGCCGAAATCGGTGCGCTTGTTTTGCCGCTGAATAGTATCGAGTCCTTGAGCGGTAATTCCGAGGGGATCGGAAACGGCAACACCGATGCGTCGCGAACCGACATCGAGACCGAGAATGCGGGGATGTAGTGCCAACGTCACTGGAAGATTATAAGATCTAGCTTTCGCGGGCGGGGCACCTGCGCCAGACGGGACTATGCGGCGAAGTCGGCGGCTTCGGGAAAACGCAATTCGCACTTGGCGAGCGCGTCGGTCAGCAGGTCTTCGATTTCCGTCTCTTCGCAGTTGCGCGCCATCGCCAGTTCGCTGACCAGCAGATAGCGGCAGCGCTCCAGCATCTTCTTTTCACGGAAAGAAATCGGCTTGGCATGGTTTAACAACAACAAGCCTTTCAACACGGATGCAATTTCCAGCAACGAGCCGGTGCGCATGCGATCGGAATTTTCCTTAAAACGGTTCTTCCAATCTTCATTGTTGTCACAATCGCCGGTTGCGAGAAAATCCACGATCTTATTGATTTCATGGCTCTTGACCACGGGACGCATGCCCACGGCATGAACGTTGTGGAAAGGCACCATCACCTTGAGGCTGCTGGACTTAATTGTAAGCAGATAAAACTGTTCGACATTTTGCCCGACGGTACGGCTGGAGATTTGCTCGATAATACCGACACCATGGTTGGGATAAACCACTTTGTCGCCGATGCGGTAACTGCCGTTGCTGCTCAACATGGAGAAACCACCTGACGGGCAGGAAAGTTGAAGAACGACCAAGACTAAGCTTATCCCAATTCGGTACATAAAGCCAGCTTTAAGCCCTGAAAAGCCTTGCAGATAGCGGGTTTCGGACTCTTATCTGATTGATAACAGGTGGGTTGCGACCTCAAGTTTCCAGTCTGAAGTTTCGGGCTTCCTGCTGCGCCTGATTTCGTAGCAAGGAACTGGAAACGGGGCTTGCCGCGTTATAATCACCATCTAGCATGACTGAGCAAATCAAGAAAAAATTGCAGGACGAAATCAACCAGCTCGAGCACGAGCTGGTGCATGAGCTTCCTAAAGAAATCAAGAAGGCCGCCGCGCTTGGTGATTTGAGCGAAAACGCTGAGTATCACATGGCCAAGCAGCGGCAGGAGTTCGTCAAGGCGCGCCTGCGCCAACTCGGCCGGCGCATCGCAGATCTTTCCATGGTGAACATGAGCAACATCCCCAAGGATAGAGTGGGCCTGGGTTCGACCGTGAAGGTTTACGACAACACCAAGAATGCGGAAGTGGAGTACAAGCTCGTCACCAGCGAAGAATCAGACGTGACAGCCGGTAAAATTTCGACGACTTCGCCCATCGGGCGCGCGCTCCTCAACAAGAAAGTCGGCGACACTGCTACGTTCGTAACACCCAATGGCGCGAGAGAAATGGAAATCCTAAGCTTAAGTACGATCCACGATGAGGCGGAAACGGCGTGAGTCCAAGCGCAGTGCCGGTGAAAGGTTCGCCAGCCAAAACCTGGACGCGCGCCTTCGGTCGGGCCTGCGGCTGGCTGCTCAACCACATCGTGCACTGGCTGGCGTTGTCGCGAATTAATCCCAACGTCCTCACGTTCATGGGATTAGTCGTCAACAGCTATGCCGCATATCTTTTCGGTAAAGCCAACGCCGACAATCAGACGCGCATGTTTTTCTACGCAGGGTTGGTAATCATCGGCTCGGGATTTTTCGATTTGGTGGATGGCGAGGTCGCCCGGGCCACAAACCGCGTGACCCGCTTTGGCGCATTTTTCGATTCTGTGGTGGACCGCTATAGCGACGCTTCGCAATTTTTCGGATTGCTTGTTTTCTATGCTCGCGGCGATCGCTTCTTTTATGTAGTGCTGACCGCGTTCGTCATGATCAGTGCAATTATGGTCAGCTATACCCGCGCCCGCGCCGAATCGCTCATCGGTTCCTGCCGTGTGGGATTTATGGAGCGGCCGGAGCGCTTGGTTTTAGTCATCATCGGAGCGTTGTTCAACCGCATGGCGCCAGTCCTGTGGATCATCGCTGTTCTTTCCACGATCACCGTCATCCAACGCATGCGCTACACCTGGACCCGCACCCAGGATGCTCCGCCTCTGGCGAAGGCCGGGCAGGCCGCGTAGTTCTGCTGTCCGCACCCATCGATTCGCGTCACCCTAGAACGTAATGATTTTCAGGCCGGGAAATGCCGCTCGGTAGATTCGCTCATCGAGCGTCAGCAATGCGCGATGGCTGGCTGACGCGTAAGCACCAATTAAAAAATCAGCGAGAATTCTTCGCGGCCCGGCCTCACCGTGTTTCTTGCGGCGCGTCGCATAGGATTGAAAAGCGGAGCCAGCCAACCGCCAAACTTTCTCAGGGATGTGCCAGTCCACGACGATCCCAGTTTCCCAGAAAAACGTGTCGAGAAAGCGCTCGGTCCGTCCGGCGAAGGCGAGCAGTTCAGCATAAACGACAGATGGAATAACCAATCCACCGTTTGCAAGCCCCGCATCGAGCGCAGACTGTGCGGCGGAATTTAACGAGTCGCTCGCGTCCCAAAGGGCCACAATTACGTTTGTATCTACGACGGTCTTCATTATTGACCACGAAGTTGCCGAACGGCTTGAACGATTCTCTTTCTGCCACGCACTTTGCTATTGCCGATTCCTCGAAATTTCGCAAAAGGGCTTGTCTTTCGAACAGGGCGTACATGCGTGCGAGTGCCGTCATTTTCAAAAACAAGCTTGTCGCCAGTTTTTACGCCCAACAGTCGGCGTATCTCATGGGGAATCGTGATTTGGCCCTTACTCGTGAGTGTGGCTTCCTTCTGCATCTCGAATCTCCTTACCCGATTATATCTCTCCTTACCATATTCGGGCATTACTTTAGTACGCAGGTAATTACTTCATATTCCGTCTTCACCAATCCGCTGGGGTAACTTTGTGTGGCAATATGCCGCAGCTTGATGTCGCGCGGCATTGCTCCAAATAGAGGGATGCCCTCACCGATCAGCACAGGCACACGAGTGATAATTAATCGCTGAATTAAACCGGCGCGTAGAAACCGCTGAACCGTGATGCCGCCATCAACGTAAATGTGCTTAAGGCCGCGGGCGGAGAGTTTCGCGACAACTTCTTCGGGCGTTCCTGCCATTTGCTCGACTATGCCTCCACGAATTGCGGAAAAATCGAGTTGTTTGCTGCTTAGAACTACGACGAGCTTTTTGCCATAAGGCCACTCCGGGAAGGCCAGTACTACCTCAAATGTCTTGCGACCGATGACGAGGGCATCTACGCTGGCGATGAATTCGTCGTAACCGTGCGGTTCGCCGCCGCCGGGCGGCAGAAAATCAAGACGGTCATCCCGGCGTGCGATAAATCCGTCAACACTGGTACCGATGAAGACAGAGGCTCTCATGATTCTCCCCGAACAGGTAGGAAATGATTCGGAAATTGTATCGTCATCACTCCGGATAAGTTTTATTCTGAAAGCGGACCCGAATGAAACGAATTCTTCTTTCATGGAGCAGCGGCAAAGATAGCGCTTGGGCGTTACACGTCTTGCGCCAACAACCCGAGTACGAAATCGCCGGTCTGCTTACAACATTCAATCAGGAATTTGACCGCGTGGCGATGCATGGCGTGCGTCGCGCACTTGTGGAAAGGCAAGCAGAGGCGGTAGGTTTGCCTCTCTGGACCGTTCCGTTGCCGTGGCCGTGCTCGAATGAACAGTATGAAACGCTGATGGCGAAGGTTTGCACCGACGCACTGCAACGCCGAATCGAAGGCGTGGCTTTCGGCGATCTTTTTCTCGAAGACGTCCGCGCCTACCGGGAGAAACAACTATCTGGCACAGGTTTGGAACCAATGTTTCCGCTCTGGGGCATGAGCACGCATGCTTTGGCGCGAGAAATGATTGCGACCGGACTGAAGGCGACGCTGACCTGCGTGGATACGCGCAAGCTGGACATAAGTTTTGCCGGGCGGAGCTTCGACGAAAAGCTGCTGATGGAGTTGCCTGCTGAAATCGATCCGTGCGGCGAGAATGGTGAGTTTCACTCTTTTGCCCACGCCGGGCCGATGTTTTCGACAGAAATTCCGATCGAAGCTGGCGAGATTGTAATTCGAGATACGTTTGCTTTCGCCGACCTGCTGCCGCTGACAAGCGGCGATGCTAGACTATCCAGTCACTCACTACCTGCATCATCTCGTTGAGGTTTTCTTTGTCCGTGTCTTCGAATCCAGTTCTGGTAGTTCATGGCGGCGCATGGGCGATGCCCGATGACGTCATTGACGCACACATTCACGGCGTGCGCAACGCACTGACGACGGGATGGCGCGTGCTCGAACGCGGCGGCTCGGCCCTCGATGCCGTCGAGGAAGCTGTTGTCATCATGGAAGATGACGAGACTTTTGACGCTGGGCGCGGTAGTTTTCTCAATCGGGACGGCAAAGTGCAACTTGATGCACTCATTATGGAAGGTGCAACTTTGCGTGCCGGTGGCGTCGGATGCGTGGAGCGCATACTCAATCCGGTTCGTGCCGCACGAAAAATTCTCAGCGAAAGTCCCCACGTTTATTTTGTCGCGGAAGGCGCGGAACGCTTTGCTGCGGAACATGGCGTCAAACTCTGCGAAAACAAAGACCTGGTCATCCCACGTGAAGTTGAAAGATTGCGCGAATACCAGTCGCGAGTTAAAGAAGGAAAAGAACCGAGCGGCAATGATCTCTTCGCGCCGGAAATTTCGCACGACACCGTGGGCGCGGTGGCGCTAGACCGCGATGGCAACATCGCCGCTGCCACTTCCACCGGCGGCACGCTCGATAAAGCCCCGGGCCGCCTCGGCGATTCTTCTCTGATCGGCTGCGGATGTTATGCCGATAATCAATCTGCAGCTGCTTCCACCACCGGCTGGGGCGAACCTATTATGAAGTTGGTCCTCGCCAAATGGGCGGCAGATCGAGTCGCTTCCGGCAGTTTGCCGGAGTGGGTAGCGCAAGAAGCTATTAATTATCTGAAAGACCGGGTCAATGGCCACGGTGGAATGATTTTGCTGGATTCGCGAGGCCGCTACGGTATCGCGCACAATACTCCGCGGATGGCTTGGGCGGTAAGGACTATCCAAGAAGAACAATCCGGAGTTACCCGCAACGAATAAAGAGTTTTGATCGGAAAATTATGCGCTTGAAATTGTTGTCTGTCTTCTTATTGTCTTCGTGCTGGCTGGCCTACGCACAAACGCCTTCCGATCTTTTCGTAAAAGTTCAACTGAATGACACGATCAAGACTTCCAAGCTTCAACCAGGAGATGTCGTTGCGGGGACCGTTTTGCGGGATGTCTATTCTGCCGATCGCAAAGTCATTTCCGCCGGCAGCCCGATTCGCCTTACGGTGGATCGGCTTGAAAAACGCCGTCGCGCGCCCAACGATTATTGGCCGTGGGTGATTCAGGCATTTACTCCGCGGCATGAAAGCTTCCCCATCTTCCGTCAGGCAACCGTTACGCCTTCAGATGGACCCGAAGTTCCACTGCAAGTTTCCTGGTTTGCGATGCGCCGCGAACGTCAGATTGACGCTCCACCCGCGCAAAGCCCTTCGCAGACTAAAACGAAGGCGTCGAAAACAAAACAGAGTGCGCCGCCGCAAATTATTACTCTGGAAGCATCCCGCGCCAACGAAATGTCCTCGGTGCCAACACAAACGGCCAGCACACTTACGCACGGTCCAATCAGTTTGCCGCCTGGAACTGAAGGCAAAATCATCCTGCTCGATGATCTCAGCGCCGGGAAGAACCTTCCCGGTGACGCCTTTCACGCCCGCTTGATTGAGCCGATTCATTTGGATTCCGGCGTTACCCTCCCCGAAGGAACTTTGCTGCAAGGCACGGTGACCCGGCGCACGCCTCCGCGAATGTTGAGCCGGGCTGGATCGATATTTTTGACTTTCACTCGATTGCAGTTGCCCGGCGGCGCTCCCAGTCCCGTATCGGCTTCCATCACCGCCGCGCAACTAGACCAGCGTTCCCATACTCGAATTGACCGCGAAGGACAATTGAGGGGTGATCGCCCGGGTAAAGCATGGATGTTGATCAACGTTGGAGTTACTGCGGGCATCGCCAAAGAAGTGGATGATGGCACTCAACTAGTCATCGAAGCATTAGTTTCAACAGCAACCGACGCCTCGACGGCAGGCACAGCGCGCATTGCGGCTACCTGCGCTTCGGGATTATTTATGCTCACCCGCCACGGTCGCGATGTAGTTCTGCCCAAGTTCACCGAGATGAGCGTCATGTTTGACCGTCCAGCGCCGAACCCTCCTGCTTCACAAGCAGCACCCGAAGCGCGACCCAATCCGCAGCATGACTAAACCTGTTCCCTTTTACTTCTTTACTTGCTTTCTTTTCAGCAAGTGATATAAAAGCCAACGGGTTACCTTCTGATTTTTTTAGGGGCATGTACGTAAGCCTGCCAAACCGACTCGGGCTGGCGTCGTTATTCTTGCGCCACCGCTCCGACAATTCCTTTGGAGAACTTCTATGACTACGCGCAAATTCGTTTGCTTGATTTTCTCTCTTTTTGTTCTGAGCACAATGGTTTTGGCTCAAGGCGCCGCCAGCGGCGACCTGCATGTTTCGGTCAAAGATCCCAAAGGAAATTTCGTTGCCAACGCCACCGTGACGGCCAGCAATGCTGCCAAGGCGTTTGAACGCGCGGCCGTGGGCAATGGCCAGGGCGAGTATGGCCTGCTCGCGCTGCCGCCGGGAACTTATTCCGTCACTGTCTCCGCGTCCGGATTTACTAACTCCATCACGACAGGCGTCATCATCACCGTCGGGCAATCCGGGGATCTTCCGATTACGCTCGCCATCGCCGCCGGACAGGAGAGCGTGACCGTTAGCGCCGATGCCGAACTGATCGAAACGCAACGCAGTTCCTCGACCAACACGGTGGATCAGAAGCGCATTGACAATCTCCCCATCAACGGACGCAACTACATCAATTTTGCTTTGACAGATTCGCAGGTTGTGCGTGACAACGCGCCGAACATCGGTGCCGCTCCTACATCGGGGCTTAACGTCGGCGGCCAGCGTGCCCGCGCAAACCTCGTCAACGTGGATGGCGCAGACGCCACGGACAACGCGACCAATGGCGTGCGCTCCACTGTATCTCAGGAAGCTGTGCAGGAATTTCAAATCATCAACACCGGATATGCCGCGGAATATGGCCGCGCCTCTGGTGGCGTGGTCAACATCATTACCCGCTCCGGATCCAACCAGTTTCACGGCGACGTGTACGGGTACTTGCGCAACCGGGATTTTCAGGCGGTGAATCCCTTCAGCAACGTCTCCAATCCTGCTTATACGCGCGTGCAAGCTGGAGCGGCGTTCGGCGGCCCTATTAAGAAAGACAAGACTTACTATTATTTCTCTTACGAAATCACCCGCCGCCATGAAACCGGCTTTGCGAGCATCGGCCAGGATAATTTCGGTCTCTCATCTTTCGACACGACGCAGGTTGGCCTGCCTTTCGGTGTCTTGCAGTTAACTCAGCAGCAAATTCAATTTCTTACCAACCCGGCAACTTTACAAATGGAAGCAACCAATCCTGTCTTTGCCGCGGAAGTCGGTCAATACGCCGCCGTCGCAGGTTCATCTTCCGGCATGGCGTTGAATGGCCTGTGGCCGACCAACCTTGGCGGAGCCTTTGGCCTTCGCGGCTTCCCTTCGTCCTGCCCCCCGCCAACGGCGGGTTGCTTCGTGCCGTCGTCGTATGTTTCTTTGAATTCACAGACCGGAAACTTCCCGGTATTCGAAGGCACCAGCCTCTATTCACTGCGCCTCGATCATAAGATCAGCCAGAACAACCAGCTTATGCTGCGCGGCAACGTCAGCCCCAGTACGATCACCGGAATCGAAGTCAACGGCGAAAATCAAGTCTTCGGGCAAAACGCTTACTCACGCACTTCGCAGCAGACCTATCGCGACGTTGCCATCGTTGGCCAGGACACCTGGACCATCGGTTCCAACAAAATCAACGAATTTCGCTTCCAGTATGCCCGACGTGGACTTTCCTACTTCTACAACACGGCCAACTCCGACGGCGCGAACCCCGCAGTAAACGTTTACGGCTTCGCCTTCTTTGGACGCGAGCCCTACTCCTATATCGATCGCGTCGAACAGCGCTACCAGTTCAGCGACAATTTCTCATGGGCCGTTGGCCGCCACGATATGAAGTTTGGCGCAGATTTCAACTACATCCCCACGACCGCAACTTTCACTGTGAACTACGGTGGCGTTTATGATTTTGGCAGCATCAGCCCATTTCCGTCGCCATTTCCGTCGTTCTCGCCCGTGCAGGCTTACGGCGCAGGCATTCCGCAGGATTTCATTCAGGGCTACGGAAATCCCAAAGATTCATTCAACAACAAGCCGTTCGGTGTTTTCTGGCAGGATTCATGGCGCGCCAGCCCGACTTTCACTTTGAATTACGGCGTGCGCTATGACATTGAATTTCCGCCGCAGTTCGCGCCGCCGACTGGACTTGCTGCCTCGGCTTACCAGCAACTCGGGATTCAAAAAGGGATCCAGACCGATACTAATAACGTACAGCCCCGCATCGGTTTTGCTTGGGACCCGAAAGGCAATGGCAAAAGTGTAATTCGCGGATCGTATGGCATGTTCTATGACCATCCGTTGCTGGGCCTTTACTTCCTCGGCGATGCTTCGGACGGATCAAAAACTGGACAGTTGGTTTTCTTCGGCGCCAATCCTTGTAACGCGCTCTCCACAGCCAGCCCGCTCAACATGAACGCGGCCAATATTTTCCAAGGTTCGCTTGGCAACGCCAACTGCTTCCCGCAATCCGTCCCCGCTTTCGGATACCAGGCAAACTCGCAGCAATTCAACGCATTTCTGCCGAGTTCGCTTTTCCTAAACCAGGGATACATAACGAATGGCGTGCCCCTGATTTCGCAACCCTTCGGTTATCCGCAGTCAAAGAATTTTGTGTATGCCTACTCCGAGCAGGCCAACCTGACCTATGAACAGGACCTTGGACACGGCTACGCGCTGAGCATTGGTTACAACTTCAACGGAGGCCACCACCTGAATCGACCGATTAACGCCAACACCGCGCGAGGCGATCTGCTCACGCAAAACTGGGAAGCGGCGGTTGCTGCCGGTGGCGCGCTTTCAACCGACAGCCCGCTTTCTGTCGCGAGTTGCGGCGTAAGTCCTCTAGCCGCAATTCCAGGTGCGTTGCCCTACTACGTTCCTGCCGCGCTGGTCAGCTTCTTCCGGCCCTCGGGATTGAATCCATCGCTGGCTGGTGGTGCATTTGCTCCCTGTATTCCGCTCGCACTCGCCGATCTCGCCGCCTCCGGTCTTAACACAACTTGCAATCCGACTGCGAGCGGCCTTACCGGATGCGTTCCCTTCAGCGACATGGATGCTAATTTTTCCAATGGCAGCTCGGTCTATCACGGGTTGACTCTCAGCCTGCGCAAACGTTTCACGTCTCATTACGAATTCCTCGCGTCCTACACTTACTCTCACGCGATTGATGACTCGACCGACTTGCAATCACCGCTTGCGCCACAAGACAGTTTCTATCCTTACTACAACAACGAGCGCGCGAATTCGACCTTCGATCAGCGCCATCGTTTCGTATTTAGCGCCGTCTATCAGAGCGGCAAAGTCGGCGGCGATGGCGTTGGCTCGAAATTGCTGAGCAATTGGACCATCGCACCCATCGTTGAATTTTCTTCCGG
>JAJPHW010000215.1 GCA_021325035.1 Terriglobia bacterium | reverse complement strand
CCGTCATAGAGAGTTAAAAGCACACTTGTTCCACTCACCTGTCCGGTAACAGTAGAAGTGCTGAGGTATGAGCAGAAATGTGGGCTGCCTACCAAGTTCATGTTCCCCGTAATTGTGGCGTTGCTTGAGGCCATATTCGCGCCTTGCGTCAACGCTCCCGCTACGTTCATCGTCCCGTTTCCTAAACTGGAGGTCAAAGTACCGTGAAAACTACCGGAGATTGGAGCCACTTGGATCGCCGACCAAGTGCCCGCGTTCGGAAATGCCGTACATCCACCTGCAGGAGTAGAAAACGATCCACTAATGAAGGTGGTCCCGATGGGGCCGGGACTTCCCGGCGGCAAGGTTCCGACGAGGCTGATATCCTGCCCAAATTCACTAATGGTCAAAGAGAGATTTGATCCTGTGAGCGTTCCGTTTACGGGGCCAACTCCCTGGCAGCCGCTCCCCAGCACGACGCTACCCGTAAGTGCTTCGCCAGATTGCACCATGAAACCGGTGTAAATTAAGGGCGTTGGGTCGGCTTGTCTGATCAGGCTAATTTGCCAATTTCCCGAAAGCGAGCTAGGTCCGGGTATCGTGCCCGTTTTGCCTCCACAGGCTATAAGAGAGGTCAAAAGACACAAAATCAAAGATAGCTGCCAACTTTTCAAACAATCATCTCCCCAGAATCATGCTCACGATCAGAGCCTGCAATCCTAAACCTCAATGAACTCAGTCTTAAAAAGAGCTGGTTTAGATCAAGGTTGTATGGTTATAACAGCGGTGCCGAAATCGTCGCACTGCCCGCCAGGAGGCGACGGGGTGCTCAGTAAGTTATAGTTTCCGGTGATCATGGTGCCGTCCGTCGTCATCGTGCCCCGATATTGTCCCAGCGGGGCTCCTTCCTGGCTTGAGAAATTGAGAAGGACTGTCGTGCCGCTAATGACACCAGTGATAGTCGCTGCCGTCAAGCATGGCGCATCGGACGCTGATAGACTCCCACTCAGATTTGTTGTGCTGCCACCGGAATTTGAATTTTGTGCGATCATCCCGCTGGCCGGAAATACTATCGAAGTCGCACCAGAAGTAAATGTAGCTTTGAAATTTCCGCTCAAGGGCTTAACTAAGGTCGCCATCCACTTTCCGACTTGTGTTCCGCCGCAACCCGATGCAAGGATCGAGTAAGTTCCACTAATGGTCGATCCATCTGACGACGCTTGCCCGGTGAGAGTGGCGGTCTGTGCGATCTGGTTTATGGTCAGGGAAACTGCTGGCGATGTAACTTGCCCCGAAGCTGCACCTACGCCCGGACATTCAGTCTGACCTGTCAATAACAAGTTCCCGGTCAAAGCATTGCCGGACTGGAGTAAAAAACCAGATTCGGTCTTAACTGCGCCGGTGTTGTTGTCCTGTAGCGTCATCTGCCAATTCCCCGCCAAAGATGAGGAAGTCGGCGTGTTGCTACCCCCGCCGCCACAGGCAGACATAGCGGCCAAGAGAATCAATAGAACGGCAAATCGCACACTGGTCGGCATTTATCTTCAAACAATGGAGGTTACGTATCACCGGTTACGGGTTGGTTACAACACCGTTAATTTCGTATGAATATAGTTTGGGTTGAAAATCTGGCCTCAGAATAGGTATCTGAAAATGCAATATACCGTGAAGCCGACTATTGCGGCGACACCGAGGGCTGCGCACATACCGAAAAAGTCATCCTGAGCGGGTCGCGGTAATTCCGTCGGTTGCTTAATCGCGAGCGGCCGACGATGAAGGTTACTAATGGCAAGATCATCATTGATTACATTCCTATACCCGGCTGACATGACTTTCCCTTGAAGCGTGACGGTCGTGAGGTTTCGGTTGATGTCAAACTCGCAAGAGACGGAGCGAGCTACCGGCCAGAGAGTGTTTACGCATGACTTTATTCTCTGACTCCTTATAGGAGAAATTAATTTTCCGTGAATTTTGCTCAGCCAAACACTCCGAAAGGCCCGGACCGGGCGAGAATCTAAAGTTGCAGTCGAACCTCAGTCACTCTTGAGCGACACAGCCTTGCTCGGTTATCACACAAGATCGGCATTCATCACTGAGTGTCTTCGGGCGCTGGCCCTACTTTTGCTCGGGGTCGGCGTGTGCCTCGGTCAGACCAGCACCACTCCCACCCATGAAGTCGACCCCGGTCAAAATACTGTTTCTACAATTCCGCTTCCCGATCGTCCCGATTTGCCCGATCAAATCCCCACAGATACGACTTCACCTCTGGGCTCGGACGCTGGCGAGCAAGTCACCGCTCCATCCACACAACAGAGCTTTTTTCTTGCCGGAATTCACGCCAGCGAGAGCGCGGAAACAAATCCAAGTAATTCTGCGAATTCGTCCTCCTTATATTCAGTGACTCGGTTAACCGGGAATCTGAGCGTGCTCAAGTTCTGGCGTCGCGCAGTAACTGCGCTCGACTATTCCGGCGGTGCACTGATCTACGACTCTTCCGTCGAGCAATTGCAGGAGTTCAACATAACCCACCGCTTGTTATGGAACAGAACCCAGCTGACATTCACCAACTCACTTGCAACCTTGCCAGAAGGCAATTTTGGTTTTTCAGGATTTGGCGGCGCGGGCATATACAACCTGGTATTCGCAGGTACAGGAGCGGGTATTTCCAGCGATTCGGGGCTGGCCGAATTTTTTGGTTCGGCTTCTCTGGCAGGGATTGGCGTTGGGTCGCATATTACGAATGTCTCGCTGGTGGAAGTCCAGCATTCCCTCACGGCCCGATCTTCCGCTACCCTGGCCGCAGGTTATGGCATCACCGATTACTACGGCGACAGCAAGAATTTGACGAACAATAACCAGCTCTCGGGACTCGCCGACTATTCTTATCTACTTAGTCCGCGGAGTTTGGTCGGTTTTTTTTATGGATTTCGATATTTTCAGTATCCCGAAACCAGTGAGATTTCAGTGCCTCTTCTGCTCACGCGGCTTAGCTTGACAACTCACATCGTGCAGCTACAGTACGCGCATCAACTGTCTCACCGCTTATCGTTTCGCGTTGGGGCAGGCCCGGAGTTTACCGCACTTCGGAGCACAGCATTTCTTTATCTACCGCCTTTGCCCAAAACACTTTTGGGGGGAATTATCAATAACCAAGTTAATGTGAGTGCAATCAGCTTGCTCACTTACCGCTTGGGGCATACCGAGACAACGCTATCGTATAGGCGGCTGGTCAGCAACGGTTCGGGGTTTCTTCCGGGAGCTAACAGCAACGTTTTCAACTTCTCGGCCAGTCGCCCGATTTCTCGTGCTTGGCGAGCGAGTATCAATGCCGGATATGTTCAGCTACATGGCATCGGAGAGTCATATTCCAGTCAATCCTACCAAGCGAGCTACGCGGGAGTTGCATTTCGCCGCGAACTTGCACGTAATCTTGACTTGCTTGCCAGCTATCAATTTAACAGTACAACCTACGGCGGTTCCCTTTGTTCTTCGCTGGAGACATGCAGCCCCAAGCGACACATCGTGTTATTTGGTCTGTCGTGGAACATTCGGCCGGTGCGGGTTGAACCATCAAACTGGTCTGATTGGAATAAGAAAGATCCGTGAACGGATTAGTTTGCTCGAGATTGTGAGTTCAGATCGCTGTGATTCGCCTCTTTAAAGTGCATTATCCGATTCGCACTCTGGTTCTCGTCGCTGGCGAGACGATTCTGGTTTGGTTTTCTTTTCTGCTGGGTACGCTTTTGCAGTATCGCGAAGACAGTTACCTTGTACTGAACTTTGAGAACGGCTACTACAAGATTTTTGCGGCGACCGCATTTGTCGTACTACTGTGCTATTGGTTCGATCTTTATGGTCCAGTCATGTTCGGTGAGCGCAGCGAGCTTTACTTTCGCTTGCTCCTGGTTCCCGGACTTCTCTCTCTAGGTTTAGCGATTGTCGGGGCGATCTCGCCCAGGTGGCTCGGCAATTCGTCATTCCTTTTCGGCGTGATCGTGCTTACGATTTCTCTGATTGCATGGCGTAGTGCATACGCTTGGCTGTCAAGGTTACCTTATCTACGGGAGCGCGTTTATGTACTAGGAACCGGTGAACAAGCTGCCAGGCTTGTCCAGGGCCTAAAAAGCCGCACGGACTTAGGTGTGGATGTCGTGGGCTGGACGGGAGACATATTAGAAACGCCTACGCGCGAGAATGCAGCCGCCCATCTGATAACAACGGCGAAAACTCAGGATGTTCATCGAGTCATCGTGGCTATGCAGGATCGGCGAAACACGATGCCGATGGCGGAATTGTTGCAACTGCGCTTACAGGATGGAATGCACATCGAGGAAGCAACCTCATGGTTGGAACGCATCTCGGGGAAAATAGAAGTCGAACAACTCAATCCTAGCTGGATACTCTTCGCCAAAGGATTCCGTTTTAGTGGGTGGTTTCGTTTCGTCAGACGGCTGCTGAACTTCACGGTGGGTTTGGCTGGTTTGCTTCTGGCGGCCCCACTTATGCCGTTCATTATTCTTGCCATTAAGATTAGTTCCCCCGGGCCTGCGCTCTATCACCAGCAGCGGGTGGGCCGGGGCGGCAAAGTTTTCTATTGCCATAAGTTTCGAACCATGCGGAAGGATGCGGAAGCGGATAGTGGGCCAACCTGGGCCGGAGACGATGATCCTAGAATTACAAAAGTAGGAAAATTTCTTCGAGTCACTCGGTTAGATGAAATCCCGCAACTTTGGTGTGTGCTGAAGGGCGATATGGCATTCGTCGGCCCACGGCCCGAGCGACCTGAGTTTGTCGAATGGCTTAGCCGCGAGATTCCCTATTACGGTGTTCGGCACTTGGTGCGGCCTGGCATTACGGGCTGGGCACAAATTCGTTATAAATATGGCAATACGATTGAAGACGCCAAAGAAAAAGTCCAATACGACCTCTTCTACATCAAGAATGCTTCAATCGGGCTCGATATTTTTATTATGTTTCAGACAATCAAGATCGTGCTGCTGCGGCGCGGCGCACAATAACGGTTGCGATCTCGGCCGCAATCCGGCTTCATGCTGGGAAGATTCCAAAGACCGTGTGCATGCCAAATGGTTCCAGGTCGATCTCCTTGAGACATTCTTTGGTCGCCATGTCGAATAGGGCAATATGTGTCGGCTTGACCAGTGTGCCTTCGCGAAGAGAACTTTTAACCCAGCGCACGTTTTCCTTGAAAATGGTTTGGCGGATTCGCGTAAATCCCACCCATATTCGGTCTTGATCAACAGGAAGCAATCCCCGGCACCACGCGGGCAAGACCTCCCCATTCCGATCCTGAATTTCTCTTAGGTCAAAGCTCTTTTCCACTCTCAGGGTCTTACGATTCACGGTAATGACCTTGCCATTGACCGCAGTAAACAATACGTGGTCCCCATTGACCAGACCGTCGTGCGGATTCTCAGAAGCCAATGGCATGCTCTTTCCGGGGTTGGTCATGCAGGCAGCATCACGCTGATGAAAACGCGTGACCCAAACATCGTCATCCAATTCAAAGACGAAATTGGGATGCGAGAGGTGCGGCTTGGTGGTCGCGACCTTGCGATAATCCGTACTGCGAGAAAAGCGGGCCCAAGGTTCCTCTCCTATCGCACTCCATTCCGCTATCACCGCACCCGATGGGCTAATCTTTACGACCATGTCGAGTCCGGTGTTGGCGAGTAAGAGGTTTCCGTCCCGGGTAGGTGTTACATGATGAAGATCATTGAATATCGGAAGTGAAACATAGCCAATTCGCTCGAAATGCGGTAATCGGTAAGTCAGTACTTCGGTCGTTGTGCAGGTGTAGAGAATGTCGCCAGTCCTCGCACCACTATGGAAATGCGCGGATGGGCGTTGGCCTGCGCGCGCCTCTTCGGGGCTTTGATACTGAACACAAACACGCGCGGCTCCCGAGAGCGTGTCCACTTCCAGGATTAGCGCTGCATCGTACAAGCACCACTCATCGGCAGCGGTCGGCTCTTTTATCCCTGCCCTGCGTTGCCGCCCCCCCAAGACGTACAGTTTCGACATTGCACCCCCGATAATCCTCAATCGTCATCAACGGCACTATAAAAGAACACCGTTTTAACCCGTTGGAACGGGAAACAGCATCATAAAGTTTCCCCGTAGCCGCTCGGGTGGCTTGTACGTGAATCTTTCGTAAATTTTCAATCCCCGGGCTTTTTGCTGAACTTGGGGTCGCTTATCATTGCAGGGCGGACAATGACGGAACATTAAAGACTAAAGTCTGGAAAGTGCGGGAGAGGCCGTGGCAGCGGGTGTGGGCGATATTTCGGTAGTCATTCCTTATTACAACCGTGAGCGCTACATTGACGAGACAATTCGGTCTGTCCTGGCGCAGACGCTAAAGCCCCTGGAAATTATCATTGTCAATGACTGCTCCCGAGAGTCGTCGCGCAGGTATCTGGATCGTTATGACGATGTCTGCAAAATTGTCGATCTCACCACGAATGTGGGGTTGGGCGCAGCCCGAAACGAAGGCATCCGCCATGCCCGCGGGCAGTTTATCGCGTTTCTTGACGACGATGACTTATGGCTGCCTGAAAAGCTGGAAGTGCAACGCCGCTATCTTGAGGAACATCCCGAGTGCGACGCGGTTCATACTGCGGCTTGGGCATTCTTTGCGGATAAACCCGACCAAAAATGGAGTCGGGACTGGGCTGAACCTATCACCTTGTCGCAAGCACTTACGACAGGGTACTGCGTCCTGATTCCGACCATATTGATTCGTACGGAAGTGATAAAAGACCTTGGCGGCTTTGATCCAAATTTCCGAGAAAACGAAGACCGGGATTTTGTTATCCGTTACTGCGCATCAGGGTTGCGATTAGATGCGATTCCCGAGCCACTGGCAAGAATCCGCCGGGAGGGTCATTCCAGTCTGACCAGCCGGCATTGGCGGATGTTTCGCACCGACGCTGAACTATGCTGGAAGCATAAAAAGCTTTACTACCGAGTCTATGGAATTCGGGGCATCGTGAATCTGCTGCTCGAGAGACTTCAGATTGCAAGCTCCAAGACGCGATATGTGGATGGAGCCGTTCGCTTATTGATGAGATATGTCAAAGTGGATTGGCGAATCCGGCCGAATTATCAGGCGCCAGCGACGGCGACCGGCCAAATTCAGAAGAGATAGGAAATGCCGCTACTTCGCCGACACACCGACTGGTTAATGCGCCGGATTAGCCCAGCCCATAGGCTGGAACGAAAACACGAAGCTGAATTGTCATTTTGGCGAGATTCATTGCAACAACTCGACCAATGGTTCAACCATGGCGCCGTTGGGAAAACGGGCATCCGGCCGCCGGATGCGCATCAGAAACTCAATGTTTCCAAATCGTGGATCACGAATGCTGTCATGACGCGGCACGCCATGTGCCCCAGTTACACCGAGCGCCTGCGCATTGAACGCAATGTTTTCCACGGGCAACGCGTCCTCGAAATCGGGTGTGGCCCACTAGCCCCAATTCTCCAATTCGAGGGCTGTTTTCGCCACTGTATTGATCCTCTTGTAAACGTCTATATGGCGGCTGGCTGGCCACTCTTCGACTACGATGCGAAATTCATTAATACTGGCGGCGAAACACTGCCATACCCTGACGCGTACTTCGACTCGGTCATTTCGGTGAATGCATTAGACCATGTGGACGATTTCGAGCAAACCGCGTCTGAGATACAACGCGTCCTCAGAAGCGGTGGTAAGGCGTACTTCGAAGTTGAATATCACAAAGCGACGGTGACAGAACCAGTGGAGCTGGAGGAATTGCGAGTCAGGCAAGCTTTTCGCGAGTGTGAGCTTAAGATCGTGGTTGACCGGACCGGTCGGGAAATGTATGACGCAATGGTAAAGAAGTTCGATCTATTGCCATTTAATTTCCAACATTTCCATGGGCGGTTTTCGGCGTGGCATGCTACACGCATTTGAGAGTGATTCGCCTAGAAACCATTTTTGAAGAAAATTCATGCATAATCCCAAAGCCGCGTTAAAAAGCCTTCTCGATGGAGTCCGGCATGCACGCGTGGAATATTGGCGCTTCCGTTACTATGACCGGCTTAAACGGCAGCGGGACGAGGCGTTCGCCACATATAACGGCTCCCCACGCGGACTGCACCTAGGAGCGGCAAATGTCGCTCTGCCTAGATGGTTCAACACGGACTTAGAACCTTTTACTAATGGCGTCTATTACCTCGATGCAACCCAACCGTTCCCGTTTCCAGCAAATTCATTTGATTTTATTTTCTTTGAACACATGATCGAACACGTTCCTTTTAGTGCTGGTTTGCAGATGCTGGCAGAATGCAGACGTGTATTAGAACCTTCCGGCGTAGTTCGCATTGCTACTCCCAACTTGCAAACCGTGCTTGCGCTTGCTACCGACAAAAGTTCTGCCACCCAAAATTACCTGAACTGGGCTATTGAAACGTTTAAGCTTCCCGCGAAGCCATTTCCCCAATCTACTCAGGTCATTAACAACTTCTTTCGGGCTTGGGGACACCAATTTCTCTACGATTCGGAGACGCTGCGCAGGGCGATGGAGCAGGCCGGCTTCCAGGATATTACGCAACACCAAGTCGGAGTGAGCGACCACGCTTTTTTGCAGGGGCTGGAACATCACGGCGACGCGATTGGCTCGTGGGTAAATGAATTCGAGACGATGGTGTTCGAGGGTAAGGCCGTGGAGTAATGCCGATTTTTGGGCGCGCGTAAAAATGCGCATTTGCCATCAGGCCTTGCGAAACCCCTTGGCCATCTTCCAAAAGGCCACGATCCGCTCGTGGTGCCTCAATAACATCGTCGCACTGTAGAATACTGCCCCGCTAGCGATCTCAAGGCCCAGCCGCGCGACCAACGGCAACGTATTAGGCAGCGAGCGCTTTACAAATTCGACCGCGATCGCCATAAATATTGTCCCTTCGATCGCAGGACGTAAACCGGCCATATATTCTCCCAGCTTCATTCCGATCGTGGTAAATGCTTTTCTGTAAAGCGGAATTATCACTAACGGATAGCCCACGACCCATCCCCAGGCGATACCAGTGATTCCCCAGTGTGAGCCCGCAACAAATGCAAGTCCTAAAACCAGGATTGCGGCGATATCATTCCACATTACAAAACGCGGATAGCCCAATGCAATCAGAACTTTGGGCAGAAGCGCAGCAATGGAACGAAAGGCTGCATAAATCGAAAGCACTTCCAATGGGGCAGCAACTCCCTCCCACTTGCTACCGAGCACAAAGGGAATAGACTCGTGGGCGACGAGGCCAAAACCAACGCATGCAGGAAACATCAGTAAGGCGAGATTTTCGGTCAAGACGCGCACATAGCGTCTAACTTCGTTCAGGTCAGTCTGAACCGCTGCAACATAGGCTGGAAGAACCGTTGTGACCATGCTGGTAACTTTGTCCAGAGGAACATATGCCAAAGTCCATGCCATGGCATACAAACCCAGAGCTGTCTGGCCCAGCATGCGCCCTGCGGTCAAATTGTCCAGGTTTTGATAAAAATTCAACGCAATCATCGAAAAAACTACATATATGCCAAAGCGCAGTGGATGCTTTACCGAATTCCAACGCGGCCATGCGTAGGATTGCCGACGAGTTCTCATTACCAAACCAGCGCGAAAAATTACGGAAGGTAGAGCACCCAGAACCAAGGCCCAATATCCCCATCGCAGCCAAGCGAAGAGCAAAGTCAACGCCGCCGACAGCATCGCGCTCATTGCGGCAAAGATCGAAAGCTCCCTGAAGCGCTTGGCGCGAAGCAATAAGCCGTTGGAAACGGCTTGCGCGCCAGCGAACAACAGACCGATGCAACTAACAATGAACACGGGAGCAACGCGGGGAGTTCCGTAGAACATTGCCAAGGGCTTCGCTAGAAGGCAAGCCACCCCAAAAGACGCGAGGCCTAGCATGCAGCAAAGAGTGTTCAGTTGTGCTAATTGCTCATCCGAAAGATCACGCATGGTCACAATGGCACGGGGAATTCCGCATCCCGCAAAATATTGCACCAATGGTCCCAAAGTTGCGGCCATCGCAACGATGCCAAAATCAGCGGGCGACAGAAGCCTCACAACGATCAGGAATGCGGCCCAGGAGAAGATCTGGCTAATCCAATCGCCTGCGGCATTCCAAACAATGCTATGGAGAAGCGAATTTCCAACTGGCTGGACGAGTGGTTGCTCAGCTCTCTTTATCGTGCTTTCCGGATTGAGCACCAAGTCGTCTATTTTGCCCTGCACTCCCTTATCCTCTCGCAGATCGTTGTCATTTTAGTCTCCAATCATGACGACCAGATGAATTTGCGGGGGAGGAAGCGCTGGCATGGCTTGCCCCGGCTATGATTGTCGGTTGGGTAAAAAAGACGGAAAAAGGAATCTGTGAAACGCCCCGTTCTTATTTTGGGTTGGATACCCAGGATTGTCATTACTGTCGCACGATCACTTCATTCCTATGGCGTGCAAGTTGATGTCGCTGACTTTACGGCAAGGTCTCCGATTCGCTCGCGTGCCGTTCAGAGGTTTCTTCGACTACCCCGTCCAGACGTGAACCCTGCCGAGTTTGCCAGCCAACTGCGAAGCTTAATCACCGCGAACGGATATGACATGCTCATTCCATGCGATGACCAGGCTCTGGCTACGATGCTGGAGCACTACGAAGACTTCAATGCCTTATTGCATGTCGCCTGCCCTCCACCACATATTTTACGGAATGTACTGAGCAAGTCCTGCTCACTGGATGCAGCTCGGTCTAGTGGTATCAGAGTTCCAAAAACTGTATTAGTTACCAATTCAGCTCAACTACGCGACTTGGCTGCGAGCATCCCCTTTCCATGGATTCTTAAGCCTGCGGAAAAAGAGAAACATGAGGAGGAGACGAAAAGCCGTTTGGTTAAAACTGCTTCGGAGCTCGAACAAGCGTTCCCAGAACCTGCCGAGTTTATTTCGCCGCTGTTGCTACAGGAATATTGTGAAGGCTCTGGCGTAGGTATTGAGATGCTCATTCATAACGGCGAATGTTACGGGGCATTTCAGCATCGCCGCTTGAAAGAATTGCCGTACACGGGAGGCTACGCTGTAACTGCGCTCGCCGAGCAACTCGACCCGGCACTGTTTCAATCATCTCTTGCCCTGCTTCGCACTTTAAATTGGGAGGGTGTCGCTATGGTCGAATTTAAAGTAAATCAATTGACCGGCGAGCCAGTATTCATGGAGATCAACGGCCGTTACTGGGGCACACTATCGTTACCGGTGATATCTGGCATGAATTTTCCGCTCTACCATTGGCAACTGGCACATGGTGAAATGCCCTATGTCCCTGCTAACTATGCCGTGGGCACAAAGTGGCGGTGGACCGTAGGCTATGTCGCACGCCTGCACCAATTATTTATTCACGCATGGCACTCGAGTGCCGCGCGCGAAGCTTTTGTCCTCACTCTGCGGCAATTACCAGCAGATTTTGGCTTTTCCATGAGAGATTCTTTATTCAAAGTGACAGATCCAATACCTGCGATCAGAGAGCTGTTTCTCGCACTCAACTTTTTGGCGTGGACTGATCTGAAAAAGCTGTCCGCGCGAGTGAAATCTGGAAATCTGTTTGTGTAGCACATGACAATTAGCGTACATTCCGCCAACATTGACGCCGATGGGCAATTAATAGTCGATTTCCTGGCACGGAACCATACCACCGATTCGACTAGAGAACGCTTCGATTGGCTTTACCGAAACGGTCCAGCCGGACCGGCACGAGTCTGGATGTCGCGCGATTCAGAAACACAAGACATTATAGGCATGGCGGCGGCTTTTCCGCGTTGTATATATAAAGATGGAGTAGAAGTGGAGGGTTGGGTCCTGGGAGACTTTTGCATCGCAACCCAGTATCGAAGTTTGGGGCCAGCTGTCCAACTCCAACGAGCTTGCCTCATGGGCATCGAGTCTGCTCACGCATTGAATTTCGATTTTCCCAGCGCAACCATGGTCGCCGTCTATCGGCGGCTGCAGATCCTTCCTAGACTGCGCTTAATAAGGCTGGCAAAACCTCTGAGAGTTGATGCAAAGATAAGCGCTGTGATCAAACACCCCCACGCAGCCCATATTCTCTCCGCGATGATTAATACGGGCTTGGCGATCCGCGATCTCGCACTTGAACGCAAATCCAGACTCAAGGCTTCGTTTCAACTGGAAACTTGTGGAGAAGAATTTTCCGCGCTGGCGCGAGCAATAGGTTCAACCGCTGGAACGTGCGTGCAGCGTTCAGCGGAATACCTTAATTGGCGCTATCAGAAGCATCCTTATCGGCAATACGAAATCGTAACGCTACGCGATCAGGGTACATTGGTCGCGTATGCAGTCATCTACCAAGATGGCAAACACGTTAGCTTGGCGGACATGTTTGGAGACGAAACTGCAATTCCAGATCTAGTCCGAAGCGTACTTTCACTGGCGAAGGAAAGAAAGATGGATTCGGTCACAGTCGGCATCATAGAGAACCATCGGTGGCATAAAGAGTTCTTGAATATGGCTTTTCTGCCACGCGAATCTTTTCCAGTCATAATCGGTCCGCCGGACGACGAAATTCAACGGAAGAGCGCCGTCAGCGGATGGTTGTTGATGAATGGAGATCGGGAGAGCTAGCACCGCGTGCAAGCTGCGCAATAAGATTTCAAGATACAGGCCCGACCATTGAAGGAAGCGACTGTGTATCACGAACCCAATCCTCAGCAATACCACGCCGGCGAATCACAAAATCCTGGGAATCTTCCACCCATATTTCAGCCGGGGTCGGGTGACTCAAAAAACCGAGTGGACTTGCGGTTCGCGTATATGCGCCAGCTTGGAATATCCCGATCAGATCGCCGACTTCAGCTATGGGCAATTGCACCGAACGACCGAGCGTGTCCAACGGCGTGCAAAGGGGGCCCACTATATCTACGGTCTCGAAAGCTTCGTGGTTCATTTTATTCAGAATCGCCATCGGAAAATTGCGTTTAATGACCTGTCCTAAATTTCCCGATGCCGCCAAATGATGATTCATTCCTCCGTCGAGGATCAAGTATTTCTTCCCGCGGGATATTTTAATGTCGTTAATCCGCGCTACGTAAAGACCAGCTTCACCGACCAGGAAGCGTCCTGGCTCAATCATGAATTTCGTTGAGGCAAAGGCATTTTCATTTTCAATTTGCGACATTAGTCCGGACAGGCCTTTGCGCAGCAGATCAAGATCCAGTTCAGAATCACCCACAAAATAAGGTATGCCCAGACCTCCTCCGAAATCGAGTGTTTGGATCGGAAACCGCATTAGTGAGGCGGCCCGGCGCGCAATATCAATCCCTTTCTGATATTGCGCTAGTAACAGCCCGGAGTCGAGTATCTGTGTTCCTACAAATAGATGGATACCACGAAAATCTAGATTTGAACTCCGACCGACCAGAGTCAATGCATCTTCCAATCGCTCCTCATCTATACCGAATGGGGCTGATTTGCCCCCCATCCGCATCGCCCCGCCCTGTCCCTCTTCAGTCGGATTTATCCTGACAGCAATCTCAGTGCGGACTCCGAGCTTCTTGCTAATCGCATTCACTCGTTCAATCTCTAGCTCGGACTCAACATGAATCTCACCGATGCCATGAGCGATGACCAATTCAAGTTCAGATTCTGTTTTTCCTGGGCCTGCAAACAGAATGTCACGTGCCAAACAACCAGCACTTTGCGCCTGGAAGAACTCGCCCCATGAAGCGATTTCCAACCCGCAGCCCTTTTGTAGGAAAAATCTTAGGAAAGCAGGATTTGGATTGGCTTTCACTGAATAGCTAATCGCGAACCTCGAGGGTAACGCGGCGCGCAGCTCCTCATACCTTCGTTCAGCCATGTGCCGGTCATAAACGAAAATGGGAGTGCCATGCCGCATCGCGAGCGATGAGACAGTCATATCTCCGACCAACAACTGACCCGTCGAATCCCACTTCCAGTCTGAAGAGATAAAGGCCGGTAAGTTCATGCAATCCCTTCACGCCGCCGCAATGCCGGGTAATCTATCTTGCCGCTGCTTGTCTTTGGCAGCTCCGGCACTACTTCAAGGAACTTCGGAACCATATAACGAGGCATTTTCTCTTCACAAAATGCAAGCACTGCATTCTCGTCCACAGTCTCATTGTCGCGTGGAACAATAAATAGTTTTACGACTTGCCCCAGCAATGGATCCGGAATGCCGATAGCCGCTACATGCCGAACCTTCCCGCTTTGAAAAGCTACCTCCTCCACTTCCGTCGGGCTGATGCGAATGCCTGAGGATTTAATCATTGCATCGCGACGGCCAACGAAGTACAAGAACCCATCTTCATCCATTTTCACCAGATCGCCCGAATAACACACCCTCTCTACATCCCCGAGTTCAGGTGGCAGCAGCGGATTGGGTTTCAAAACCCGGTTGGTGGCTTCTGGATTTCCCCAATACCCCATGGAAACCGTAGGCCCGCGGTGCACCAATTCGCCGACCTCGCCCGGCTTGCACATCTGGCCTTGCTCGTTGAGTACGAGAATCTCTGTGTCAGGAATTGCTTTGCCCATTGACGTTGGGCGCCGTTCTAATTCCTCGGGAGGCAAGTAGGTTGAGCGGAAAGCTTCAGTCAAACCGTACATCAAGACTACGCGGGTATTTGGTAGCATCCTGCGCAAGGACTCGAGCACATTCTGGGGCATTGCGCCGCCGGTGTTGGTAATGTAACGCAGCATGGGAGGCATGTTGTGGGACAAGGTTGAGGAAGGCTGCGCCAACAGGCTCCAAACTGTAGGTATTCCGGCCAGTCCAGTAATTCGTTCTCGAATGAGCACATCTACGATCTGCTTCGCAAATACAAAATTGATGAGAACAAGTGTTGCCCCCTGTTGAAAGGCCGTCGTCAATTGATTCAGTCCAGCATCGAATGTGAATGGCAGGACTGCCAAGATTCTTTCAGACGAAGTGATGCCAAGGTAAGTAGATACAATGCTCGCCCCAGCCATAATGTTTGCATGGCTGAGCATGACTCCTTTCGGCTTTCCCGTCGAACCCGATGTATAAAGAATGGCGACAAGATCTTTTTCAATCCCCTGATCGGGACAAGCAACGTCCGCCTTCCCCGTGGTCATCGTTTCGAACTCATATTGAGCAAGATCAGTGCGTAGAGCCGTATCATCCGATAAAATCACGAAAAAACGTAGGGACGGGATTGCCGAAAGAACTGGGAGCAGTGACTCCAATTTTGCTCTAGTAGTAATCAAGGCAGAAATACTGCAATCCGTGGCGATGTGAGCCGCTTGCTCAGGAAAAAGGACCGTATTGATCGGAACAAACACGCCGCCCGCCTGCGAAACTCCAAAGATGGAGACAACTTGGGCAATACTGGCATCAAGGTATATGCCGACGCGTTCGCCGCGTTGAATGCCAGCTTTCCTGAGGCCGGAGGCTAATCCTTGCACTCGAGAACTGACCTGGGCATAAGTCAGCCGCTCTTCCCCATGCACCAGGGCTTCCTTGTACGGATAACGAGAAACGCTGCCCGCTAGCAGATGATGAAAAAGAAAATCCATTGGGTTCCCTTCCGCTACGAATCTACTTCTTGTAAAAATGTTTACGACAAAGGCGTTCCAGCGAAGGACACTCAGGCATTCTTCGCATCCGTTTGTGGACGACTTTTAACGTAGAGTTTGAGTCTCTTGTTCACGCTGTAAGCCAGTCGCCCCACTGCTCCTCGGAATATGAAGTGGTGGTTCATCGCAACCATCTCATCAGTCCATTTCATTTTCCATTCCTGGCACTCACCAGTGATGTCGTAAGTATGTATCCCTCGCGCGGCACAATCCTGAAGCATTTCGCTAACAATCAAATGACCCGGCGCAAATTGCTTGAATGCTTCGTTGTATGCAACCTTGGGTGAATAGCAACGCCCCTCATAAGTCAGGGCAAAGTGACCGGCAATCAACTGGCCTTTCCACTCCAGCATGTAAAGCGACAAATATCCATAACGTGCGGCAACCTCCGCCAACTCGTCGAAGAACATTCGCGACCCGTCGTGAAGAATGTCACTCCCATTCCGCCCCTTCCAGCCGCTCGCTTCCAGTTCGTAGAATCGCTGCAAAGCAACATGATCGGCAGTTGTAACCCGGTAGAAAGAGAGCGGCGATTCTTCGTTCATCTGGCGACGGACTTGCCGAAGTTTAGTGCGAAGACGCGCATTGAGCGGCATCTTTTTCAAGAGTTCAGGGTCAGACGGAACTGCAACAATCGGATTAGGGTTATTAGGTCTGCGGATCGTGAGAAATCCGTCCGCTTGAGCGATCTCCGCCAGCCGACTAATTGTTCCTCCCTCTGTTGTATCGCCGCAATACAACATGTCCCAGCTACCGTAATTGCGTAGAAAATTCCATGTGGAAGTAATCGCTGCGTCACCCTCAGGGCCCTTCGCGCGCACTGCATCAAAACGACCGCAATTGAAGTTAACTGGAGCACGCAATCTTCGCACCGGCACTTTGCTAAAGGACCCTAACTCTTCCACCAACGGCAGCACGAGACGCAAACGTCCCTGAAGGCGGGCCGTAATCAGCACGACCTTTGCCGATGGGATCACAGATCTAATATGGGCGCGAATGAACTCCGGGCGGTAAAATGGCTGGTCGTCAGTTGCCTCCGTACACAGCTCACGCCATTCATCTGCGATTTGGTCTACAACTTCAAAATTCCCGCGTAGAGCGGTCACAACAAAAGCAGAAGGGAACCTGGTTCCGACGTGGTCGTTCGTTGCCGTAATCGCCAGAGTATTCACATTCCGCCTCGAGGAACAATTCTGTTCACACCATCAACTCAACGTGGCCAAAATCCCATTGAATATCGGAGGTTAGCAGCTTCTCCGTTGCATGTGGTTTTTCGTAACCAACGACCCGAGCTGCAATCTCACGACGCCGAAATCCGAGATTCTGAAACAGCTCTTCCAGATCACTCGCGTCCGAACAAAATCCATGCAGGACAGCAACATCCTCGTCGTGGCAAGTTTCGATCACTGCTTCAAGGAGCGCGATACCCGTATCGGCAATGTTATGACCGAACAAGTCAACCAGCGTTGCGATCCCCTCCGTTTCGGTGAAGAAGACTGCAAATCCCTGCAACTCACCCGCTTTGCGAGCGACTAGGCAGCGGTACTTGGCTGAGCTAGTACTCGCAGATCGCCCCCGCATGGGGTCATCTCGATACCGCCAGTTCAGCTCGGAGGAGGAACGACTTGCTCTGATTTTCCCCGCACTCGAAACCATGTGATCCAAATTGGAAAATTCGTCATCGAACCCAACGTCGAACTTCGATATTTCCAAGTCTGTCGTTCCCTTTTGTACCCTCCTTCCTCGTAGTAACAAATTGGTAGCCATCGCCACGGGTTTCGTCCATAGAGAGTTGCCAAATTTCTTCCGTATGAATTCATCGCTTCGAAGAGGAAGTGCGTAACGAGTCATTGTGCAATTGACTCCCATGCCTAGTCGCAAAAAAGTGGACATCCCAGCATCGTGCGGTGGGCAGTCATAGCACAAACTAATCGCGCCAGAATCCACCGGCCCAAAAGTCGCTCGTTGTAGTTGCAGTGCTGGCCCCAAGCTACGGTATGTCGTGTCCACGGCAAACTCCCCTACCTGCCCGCACACCTCGAGTTTTCCCGAGACATACATTCGACGCGGGAACACGGAGGTCATCGCCACAATCGCCTTACGATTCCGGTCATAAATGACCCAAGACCAGCCTGGCCCTACTGGGTTGCTTTCGTGACGCCAGGCAAAGCGGAGCTCCTGCGGCTCTCCGAAATTTCGTTCCAGAAGATCCAGAAGCTCCTCGCGGTCGTCGATAAGCGATGCTGACCTAACTACAATGCTCATTCGCTTGGGACCATATTGAGCCTCAACCCGCAAGCATCGTGTCGCACCGGCTCATCTCCCACGTCAAACTTCCATCTAACGCAACGTTTTCGACTACAGAATTCGGGTAGGTGACCACCCGCGCTGCAGTCTCCCTTTTATGAAATCCTGTGCGGTTAAACGCGGCTGTCGTCTCGCTACCATGAGATATATGCGATTCGATGCAGTGCATTTTTTCCTTTTGTGCCAAATCGATCAAAGCATCGATTAGCGCCGGTCCGGAGCTCGAAATCTGACGGCCAAAAAGATTCGAGATGCTGACTCTTCCGTCATAAACTCGAAAACCGAGGAAAGCTACCAGTTCCCCGCTGTGCCGAGCCACGAGTATCCGTGCCGGCGATTCTGGGTTCCCTCGGAAAGACCAGTTCAGGAACTCCGCGCTTCTCTCGAACCTAACTTGATCGGACTTCGCGAGCTGCTTATCTAAGCTCGAAAATTCCTCATCGAATGCGCCACGGAACTCGCTGATCTCAAATTCATGCGGATCAGGCTTGCTTCGTCGGGATCGCAAGACCAAATTGGCCGAGATAACCGCAGGTTTTGTCCATATGCGCGGCCCCATCTTCTTTTCAACAAACTCATCCGCCCGCAGCAAGAGGGCATATCGGACAACGTCGCAATTAGGACGCATACCTAATCGCACAAAAGTGGACATCCCTTGATCATGCGGCACCGTATCAAAGCAAAAAGCAACCTTCCCGAGCTGTACAGGCTCAAATGTGGCACGCTGTAACGCCACCGCGGGACCTAGACTGCGATAAGCTACATCCACCACAAACTCCCCAATGATGCCGCAAATAGTCGGTTTACCTGCCACATACACGCGGCGGGGAAACAACGATGTCATTGCAACGATTGCGTCGGTGCCCTTCTCATACAGGACCCATGACCACGCCCGTCCTACAGGATTAGCTTCGTGACGCCAGGCAAAATGTCCCGTTTGTTTACCCGGGATGTTTCTCTCTAAAAGTTCGATGAGTTCGTGCCGATCGTCCGGCGAAGCTGGCCGGATGGCCGTACTCATTTGGCAACCGCCCTGCTCCCCTCCATCTTGCCTTGCACAAAAGACGCCATGTTGTCGATATCTGCAAAGTTTTCTGGAGTGAGTTCTTCGTCGGAAATCGCGATTTTGAACGCTTGCTCAAGGAACGCAACAACATCCAGAACTCCCATTGAGTCGACAATGCCTGCCTCTAACAACGGTGTTTTGTTATCGATGTTGCGCTTCCGTGCCGCAGGAAATTTCTGCATTACGAAAGCTCGAATTCTTTCCCCCGTGGCTGCGTCGTTCATTTTGTCTCTTCGTCCTCCGATGACGGAATTTATGTTACACGGCGCGCCATTTGAGATTGTTTCAGCACTATGAAATTTGCGGCATTTGCAGTGGCGAATCTAAATCAGCTCGATTTCCGGTTGCCCTAAAGCCTTCTGGCGGGATAGGCGACGACTTTCTACGATATTGCCGATACTGCGGTATGTCCTTAATTTCCAGTGAAATCGGATGTTAGGCCTTAGACTCAACATCCATCTCAAGAAGTTTTCTAGCAATTCACGGTAGAGCCAACGTGGAACTCCAAAATAAAAAACGCCTTCGGATGGGAGTCCCGCAGTTCGCGTCAGGGAAACGCCATTGTAGTAGTACCAGGAGAGAAAATATTTCTTCGTCGTTCGATTTGGATCAACCGGATGGTACACAATGGCGGTGGGGCAGTACATAATTTTTTCGCCAGCCCTTATCAGCCGTCCGCCAAACTCTGTGTCATCGCAGGTTATCGTATGTTCGCTTCCTCTCACTCCTAGGTCGAGCCTAAAGAGCCCATGGCGTTCAAACACTTCCTTTCGAAAGGCGGAATTCGCTCCCAGAGGTGGTTCATGAATTTCTTTAGGTTCATCTCCCAATACGAAATGCACAACCGCAAATTGCCCCTCCATTTCCAGCCACTCGGGTTTCGAATGAGTCCATAGCGCGACCACGCTGCCTGCGACAGCTGCGCAATTAAACTTGTCAAAACATTGTTTTAGATTCACAATCCAATCGGGGTCAAACAATACATCGTCATCCGTAAATACGACGATGTCACCTTTGGCTTGTGCGATTCCTGCGTTCAACGCTGCCGATCTTCCCTGCCTTTTCTCAAAGACGTACCGGACACTGAACTTGGCAGAAATTGCAAATTTCTCGATGACATTACGAGTGGAATCGGTTGAATTGTTGTCAATTACCAACAACTCCCAGGTAAAACTTGGCGATTGGTGGACGCTGGAAAGGCTGTTTAGCGTGGTACTAAGACTGGCGGCGCGATTATAAGTGGCCAGGACGACGCTAATGTCTACCTTTGATGGGGCGGATTCGCCAAGGGTTTCATATTCAGGCTGGCGGGGTGGCGATTGCAAGCGCAATTCCGCAACCGCTTCGGGATTCGATACTTCGGATGAAAGCTGAGATTCAGGCTTAAGACTCATAAAGGGGCCCTCCAGATATTTGCGGGAAAGTAATGCAATCCCAAATGAAATGCTTAACACCACGCCGCCGCGCAGCAGAACCGTTGCCGTGGGGCCAACCCGAATCAGGCTCTGGTGATTCATTAAATAGACGTAGCCGTCGCCAACTGACAAATGCACCAAATAAAGGCAATAACTAAGGGCCCCGATTAACTGTAGAAACTTGTTTCTGAGAAGACTGGTCCATCTGGTGTTCCGATTGGTAAGGGTCAAAACGAATAGCGCACCAAATACTAAATAGGCTTGTGTATACCTTAGCGCAACGGCAGCAACGGTTTTCGTGCCGAATAATCCAAAATGTGCACCGACCAAACACAGGATAACAAGCAAACTCAAAAGCGCAATCGCGACCTTGTTGCCGCTTTTTCTGTCACGATACTCCGATCTCGCCCAAAGGGATAACATCGCCCCCAGCGCTAACCCATCAAAGCGAAACCATGAGAGGTCATAAATCATTTCGGGCTTCATTCCCTGGGCAGCGTAGATACCTCGCAGAAGAGGAGAACCCAT
>JAJPHW010000011.1 GCA_021325035.1 Terriglobia bacterium | reverse complement strand
TTCTTTACCGCTTTGAGACGTGGGTGCCCCGTCCTTGCGCGCTTTTCGCAAGGGCGGGAGGCACAAACTTGTACGACGGATGTCTCCTGCGGTATAAATCCGCCACCTTCTTAACGTTGGAACCGAACGACGTCGAGGCCAGTGATGCCCGCCCTTCGCAACGTGCGCGAAGAACGGGGCACCCACTGTTGTGATAGTTCTGGCAATTCAAAGCCCTGGGCCACCCGCCCCGCGGAGAAATCTTAGCTCCGCATCACCCACTCAAGCCAAAGAACAGCTTGAATGGGCCACACGCCGCAAAACTTTCCCCGCCAGCATAGGCGTCACTGTGCTGGCTTGTTGGGGATCATCGTTTTTGATTCGTTCGTACGATGCTCGATGACTATTGTTGTGTAATTGAACTGACGCTGAACATGTTGAGCGTGCATTCGATGCAAACCCAAAAGAATTAGGAGACAATAGCAAACTCCGATCGCCGAAGGCATCGTAGGTTGCACTCGCATCTTTAGACGCCTCCACACATTTGGCTTGCCGTGGTTATGTTCTTTGCTTAGAAAAATTACGCAAAGCCATGCGGGCGTCGAAAGTAAGATCGAGACAAAAAGATTTCCGCAGGCCTCTTTTATGACGACAAATCGCTCATACTGCTGTTTCTGGTCTTCGGAAGCTCCGTTCTGGAATCGATCAACCTGTGCTGTACAGTTGTTAAAACTCGTCTCATCTCCCCCAAAAAGTAAGTTACTCAAGAAGCCTATCCTTGATGCTTGTGGCGTAGCGCAAATGGGCTCATTGGGGAAGTATTTCCAGATTCCCAGTCCCTCCGCAAGACTCTGGGTTCCGAGTGTGATTGTCCAGGCGAAACCAGCCACTAATATCACCATCCACAATGGAAGATCCTTCCTCAGAGCTTGAATCAGCTCTCGGGGAGAGCGAAACATGGCTGAGATGGAAAACAGGAAGAACACACCGGGGACAATCTTGCCAGCGAAATCCCTTAGTAGAAATCCTGTGTAGAGGTTTCTGAATACTGCTTGCCATGCTTCCATTTTGCCCCCTAACGCACTGTGCTATTCCATCAGCCTGAACCAATCACGAAGCGTAAGTTGAAGGCGCAAAACCTCGTCCTCAGCAAGTGGGCTGCAGTGAGCTATCGGGCCGCGCAGCGAATTAAGGCTCGCCATGACTTTCTCGACTGCTTTCTTGCTGCTAAATAGGCCGCCGAATACATCCCAGTTCGATGTAATTATGAATCCTAATTCGCCAAAGGTTGTGTAATCCAGTTCGTCCGATGACCTCCTCGTCATCCCGGTATCAATCTCACGCTGAATACGTGATTGAACTTCCGTTTTGACATTATTAGGCACTCGCTCTGACGACCACCAGCCCTCGCGCTTCTCTGCTGTCTCCAATGTATTAGACACAAGAGCGCGAATTGATTTTTCCAAGCAATAAAAGACTTCGTAATGTTTGGCCATGGCCTCTGCTTCTTTGCGCACAGCCGCTTCAAACTGTGGATAATATTTCTCTTCAACTAAGTCTGAGTCTCTTGGCGAATTTTGTCGTAGATCGACACCATGATCGACACCTATACGGCAAAGATCCTCCGCCAACATCTGGTTGGTCATTCCAAAGGCTTTTATCAGCTCCAAAGTTCTATTCTTGTTCATTTGACAGCAAGTGCTCTCGTAGACTCTTGAAGATTGCGTTGAAAACAGCCTGCTCGGACGTGGCAGGGAGGTTTAGATTAATGGTGTAGGAAAGATTCAAACCGCCTGCATCGCGCTGTCTATGGCGCTTTGACAAGTCCAAATCCGGCTTTGATATGCCCGGCGGTTGGGTATCGGACGTATGCTCCCCCGACGCGGACTCGTCAAACTTGGCAAATGTTTTTAGTGTCTTAAGCGTTGAAAACGTCAGCTTCGCTACTTGGCTATCCTGTTCTGTGCCGGTTACCTGAACGATTAGCGCACGCAGCTCATTGTCATTGAGTTCATAAAAATATTCGTTTACCTGTTCAAGCTTCTTGTAGCCGAATTTGATGGCCGCCCCTATCGCGGCAGCTCCGGTCTCTGGATTTCGGTACTGTTTGTAAAGATCAGTTGGTGTGCCGTCGGAATTTACAAGGCCGATCTTCTTCAAGAACGGTATTAATGCGGCACCTGTGCCTCCCTTGATCGCAAGCTTGGTTGACACAAAGTCGCCCGTTACCCGTTCCGGTGTCGCAGCTTGCCGAATTCTTTCCAGTGCCGTTTTGATTGATCCCGGGCTGACTAGATAGGGTAAAGATTCGCTCATCTCGCCTCCTTCGACAGAGACTGCAGATTCGAACAGAAAAAGGGCCACGGCGTGCCGTGACCCTTCACAGTACGTCTTAAATTTTGGCGGCGCTTCTACCGCCTTGAGACGAAGAAGCTTGTTGGATTCCCTACATGGCTCAAGCCATGCCTATGCAAAATCGCTGCGGAGCTTCGCTCCGCCTGGCAGGCGAGGACGCCTGCCCCTACGTCAATCAAAGTCAAAAGCGGCGGACAAGAATGTCCGCCCCACACAAGCAACCTAGCTGCACCCGCTCGTGCTGCCGCAGCTCATGCAGCGGTAGCAGCTTCCATTTCGGGTCATGATGCTGCCGCAGAAGCTGCAACTGGGAGCGTCGCCCAAATCCACGATGTCGCGGAGCTGGTCGGCGGCGTGGACGGAACCGGCCGCTGGCCTTTGGTCGTTCGTCGTTGGCAGGCCCAAATCCCCGGCTTCTGGAGCTGCGGGCAGTTGGTTCGCCCGCGGACGCAGGTTGTCGAAGAGCATCTGCTGCTGGCCGGTAAGGAAGCGCAACTGGAGCCAGCGGAAGATGTAATCCATGATGGATTTGGCGAAGCCGATTTCCGTGTTGTTGGTCCATCCGCTGGGTTCGAAGCGGGTGTGGGCAAACTTGTCGCAGAAAAGTTTCAGGGGCACGCCATGTTGCAGAGCGATGGACACGGCCAGCGCGAAGCTGTCCATCAATCCGCTGACCGTCGAGCCTTCTTTGGCCATGGTGATGAACAACTCGCCGGGATCGCCGTTGGGATAGAGTCCAACGGTGATGTAGCCTTCGTGCCCACCAATGTTGAATTTGTGGGTGATGGAGGCGCGCTCTTCCTTCAGTTTGTGCCGGTTGGCATGAGGAGGAGCGTTGAAGTCTTCCTCTTCCCGCGCAACTTGCGCAACGCGGGCGTCGTCTTTGGAAGACAGCGCGGTCTTCGAGCCGGCAGTGGAGAGAGGCTGCGACTGCTTGCATCCGTCGCGGTAAACGGCCACGGCTTTGATGCCCAGCTTCCACGCCTGGAGGTAGGTCTCCATGATGTCTTCGACGGTGGCGTTGTTGGGCAGGTTGACGGTTTTGGAAATCGCCCCGGAGATGAAGGGCTGCGTGGCGGCCATCATCTTGAGGTGACCCATGTAGTGGATGGAGCGCGTGCCTTTGGCCGGTTTGAACGAGCAATCGAAGACGGCGAGATGCTCGTCTTTGATGTGGGGCGCGCCTTCGATGGTTCCGGTCGCGTCAATGTAGCTGACGATGGCGTCGGCCTGCTCATGCGTGTAAGAAAGCTTGAAGAGCGCGGTGGGCACGGTCTGGTTGACGATTTTGATCATGCCGCCGCCGACCAGCTTTTTGTATTTCACGAGAGCGAGGTCAGGCTCGACGCCGGTGGTGTCGCAATCCATCATGAAGCCGATGGTGCCGGTGGGAGCGAGCACGGTGACCTGCGAGTTGCGGTAGCCGAACTTCTCGCCGTGGGCGAGAGCTTCGTCCCAGCACTGCTTCGAGGCTTCGAAGAGCGCGTTGGGGACGTTGACCTTATTGATTTTATTTACAGAAGCCCGGTGCATGCGAATGACGTCAAGGAAAGGCTCGCGGTTGATGTACCAGCCGGGGCATGCGCCACCGGGCATGACATTGCTGCCGAGGTTGGTTTCGGCGAGGCCTTTCTGCGTGGCTTCGGTCGCCGGAATGAGCGCGGGGCAGAGTTCGGCGATGCGCGAAGACTGCAAGTAAGCTTCGCCGCACATGATGGCGGTGACGCAGGCGGCGTAGTCGCGTCCGGCGTCGGAGTCGTAGGGCAATCCGGCAGCCATGAGCAGCGCGCCAAGATTCGCATAGCCGAGGCCGAGCGGACGATAGTCGTGCGAGTTCTTGCCGATCATCTCAGTGGGATATCCGGCGTTGTCCACCAGAATTTCCTGCGCGGTGATGAGGATGTCCACCGCGTGGCGATAGGCTTCGACGTCGAACGTCCCGTTGGGCGCGAACTTCAGCAGGTTCATGCTAGCCAGGTTGCAAGCCGAGTCGTCGAGGAACATGTATTCGCTGCATGGATTCGAGGCGTTGATGCGATCGGTGTTCTTCGACGTGTGCCAGCGGTTGACCGTGGTGTCGTACTGCATGCCGGGGTCGCCGCAGTGCCAGGTGGCTTCAGAAATCTTGCGCAGCAACTCTTTGGCTTTGAAGGTGTGCATGGGGCGGCCATCGCGGATGGCGCGGGTAGAGAAGTCGGTGTCACGCATGACGGCGTACATGAAGTCGTCAGTGACGCGGACGGAGTTGTTGGCGTTCTGGAAGAAGATGGACGAGTAGGCGTCCGAGTCGGGATGCGAGCCGTCGTAGCCTTCGCGAACCAGGGCGTGGGCCTTGGCTTCCTCTTTCTGCTTGCACTCGATGAATTCGACAATATCGGGGTGGTCGATGTTGAGGATGACCATTTTCGCGGCGCGACGAGTCTTGCCGCCGGACTTTATGACTCCGGCGAAGGCGTCAAAGCCTTTCATGAAGCTGAGCGGGCCGCTGGCAGTGCCGCCACCACTGAGCTGCTCGGTGGAGGAGCGCAGCGAAGAGAGATTGGTTCCGGTACCGGAGCCCCACTTGAACAACATGCCTTCGGTCTTGGCCAGAGTCAGAATCGAATCGAGTGAGTCTTTGACCGAGTTGATGAAACAGGCCGAGCATTGGGGAGTTTTGTATCCGGTCACGCCGAATTCGACGCGTCCAGCGATGGGATTCCAGTGCCAGTTCTGCGCGTCAGAGTTAGGCTCGATGCGGTCGCAGCCGACGTTGAACCAGACGGGCGAATTGAAGGCCGCGTATTGGCGCAGCAGGATAAACGAAAGCTCATCGTAGAAAGTAGCGCCGTCTTCGGCGGTCTTGAAGTATCCCTGCGACTTGCCCCAGTTGGCGATGGTGTCGGCGACGCGAGTCACGAGGGCGCGCACGCCGGATTCGCGCTCGGCGGTGCCCAGTGTACCGTGCAGATACTTGGAGGCCACAATGTTGGTCGCCGTCATGGACCAATCTTTGGGGGTCTCGACGTCTTTCTGCTCGAAGATCACGTTGCCCTTGGCATCCGTGATCTGAGCGGTGCGAAGCTCCCACTCAATTTCGTCGTAGGGAGAAACGCCGGGCTTCGTGAACAGGCGTTTGAAGGTCAGTCCAGGAGCCTTGCTGGTTTGAGCCGGATTGGTCTGGGTGACGGGTTTGACGGTGGTTTCTTTTACCGACGTGGCGGAGGGGGCTCCTGTGGTCACTTCTGGCATTGTTTGTAGTCTCCTGCGGATTCGTTGGTCCGCTTGTTGAATTTTTCCCTACCCGAACTTCTTACCCGAAGTTCTTTACTTAAGACCCAGGGCTGTTGTCCTGGGATATTTCTTTCTATCGCCCCTACGGGGCTTTGTTTCTTTGGTTCCGTGACCCACGGCTCGCGCCGTGGGCTGTATTCTTACGCCGCTTCGCGGCTAAATTCCAGAGCGCCAAAGCGCTGCTACGTCCAAAAAGCTTACTCTCCCACCCTTTCGCAAAAAGCGCGAAAGAGTGGGCCACCCGATTGCATCGCCGAGTCGGCCATCCAACGTTCAAAAGCGTGGAGGGCGGAACGGCGCTGCACTGCATCTTCAATCACGGCGTAGCGGGCAAAGCAAGCGGCACTGGCAAGTCGAGCACGCTCCGGGCCGGCCAATAACAGACGACCGAGGGCCAAGCCGAGATCGTCAGCTTCGCTGACCTGAAAGAGGGCCAACATGCGTTTGCTACCGGCTTCGCCGGGCGCAATGATTTCTTCTCCCAAGGCGAGCAAGCCGGGCTTGCTGGGCACAAATAGAGCACTCAGGCTGTCCCCACAGGGAAACCAGCGCGACCAGCGAACACGGTTATGGTCCGGGGTGGTTTGGAATCCGTTGCGTGCAAGGGACTCGTTGACCAACTGCGCTAGACCTTCCATAAGGCTCCTTTTGCCTGCTGCTGCTCAGAGGAAAATGCTTTTCCGTCAATGATTTAAACGAGCATTAACCCTTACTTAATTAGATGACCGCCGTCGCCTTCCGGACTGCCTCGGAGCTGTCTCTGGGGGAGGTTAGAGCCAGCCAACATCACCGCATTTTCAGGTCGAAATCGGGGTCACCTCTGGCCAGGATTTCCACCCACTTTTGCCCCAACCCTCCGGTTTTCATCCCGGATTTGCCGGAACAAATTTCATTGCTTGGGAATCACACAGTACGCCCGTATGTTGTGGCTGTCAATAGGGTAACGCTATATCTTGTATCTAAAGCAATTAACGACAAAGATTCAGCATTTGTAACCTTGTTTTCCACAACACTTTACGGCTGATCCCCGATGCTAAAAAATTGATTCAGGATGAAAGAAGCTTCGAATGCACTGCGGCAGGGCTAAAGTGCTGACGACTTGCGACCGCGCCGTAGGGAGATTTTTTATGAACCGACCCGGAGTGAACCGGTGTAGCTTGAACTGATCCAATCGGAACCGGATCAATAGGAACATAGATGTCCTCGAAGAGTTGCCGAGGAGCAATGCGCAGAACTCCGCCAGAATATTCGACGAGATAGTCGCCAGCCACGCCGGAGTGCTCGCGGCCGAGCGAATCGAAGAAGCGAAGTGGAGCGGTAAGTTGTTTTGCCTGAACCAGGAACCGGGTGCGATAAGTTTTCCAATTGTTTGCCAATTTCTTCACCACAATCATCCTCGGGGGAGGGAAAAATGATTGTTGAGCAGGACGAAGGCTGGTTCATCCCAACGAAAAATTTATGTGAACGAGATGCGACTGTACGCGCAGAATTGGTTGCGGTCAATTCCACAAATTTGGTGCAGTGAGAAAAACTTGCCCCAGATTTTCTTAGAAGAACGCAGAGATCGAAATATCAAACGAGGACAGGGCAGGGCCGTCAATGCTGGGCTTTAACGAGACGCGAATTTGCGGATAAATTCTGATAGACTCGGCGGCGGTTATTTCCACAGAGTGTGCACAGGAAAAGCAGAAATACAGTTGCTTTCTTTACCACAGAGGAACACGGCAAGCTAGAGAGGAAGATATTCATCATGAAACGAGCGCAGATTCCTTTATTACTGATTCTCTTGTGCGTATTTGCCAGAGGGCAGGCTGCTCCAGCAAAGACGACTTACCTACGATGTGGAAGTTTGTTTGATGGCAAGAGCGGTCAACTAAAGAAGAATGTCGTGATTGCGGTAATGGGAGAAAAGATCAGCGAGGTTGGTGCGAATGTTCCTGCGGGAGCCGACGTTATTGATCTTTCGCGCGAGACTTGCCTGCCGGGACTCATTGACACGCATACCCATGTGTTGTTGCAAGGCGATATCACTGCGGATGATTATGCAGTGCAGTTGCTTAGGGAATCGCCGGAGTATCGCACAATTTTGGCAACGGTGAATGCGAAGCGGGCCCTGGATTATGGGTTTACGACGATACGCGATTTGGAGACGGAAGGCGCAGGCTATGCGGATGTGGATGTGAAGAAAGCGATTGAGTACGGCGTGATTCCGGGGCCGAGGATGATCGTTGTGACGCGGGCGCTGGATGTGACAGGAGCTTATCCGCTGCAAGGCTATGCGCCTAATGTTCCTGTGCCGCATGGGTTGCAGTTGGTGGACGGGCCGGATGAAGCGCGGAAGGCAGTCCGGGAACAGATTAGTTATGGCGCGGATTGGATCAAAGTTTATAGCGACCGTTCCTACCGGCTGCGCGATGACGGCGTTCTGGACGACATTCCGACGTTTACTCTCGACGAGTTGAAAGCGATCGTAGATGAGGCACATCGTGAGCGCCATAAAGTCGCATCGCATGCGGTTGCGTTATATGGTGTACACAATTCGGTCGAGGCGGGAGTGGATTCAATTGAGCATGGAGATTACATTGCTCCGGAAGATTTGAAGACGATGGTGGCACATGGGACGTGGTATGTGCCGACGATCTATGTCGGTGAATATGTCGCGGCGGGACGGGCGGCGGAAGGCGCTCCGGTGTGGCTGAAGATGCTGAAAGTTCATGAAGATACGTTTCACCGGGCCATGAAGGCGGGGGTGAAGATCGCGTTTGGAACGGATGTGGGCGGGTTCGCGTGGACGATCAATCCGGCGAAAGAGTTTGAGTACATGGTGAAGTGGGGCATGACTCCGGAGCAGGCGATTGAAGCGGCGACGGCGAGAGCGTCGGAGTTGTTGGATATGCAAGATCAAGTCGGGACAGTCGAGGCTGGAAAGTTCGCGGACATTGTGGCGGTGCCGGGAGCTCCTCTGGCAGATGTGACGTTGTTGGAAAAGGTGGATTTCGTAATGAAGGGCGGGGTGGTCTACAAGCCAAAATAAATTGCCGCAGATGAACGCTGATTTCCGCAGATAAAGCTTAACCACAGAGGGCACAGAGGCTCACCGAGGAAATCTGAACGTAAGGACTTTTTACTTTGTGCGCCCGACAGCTTCGACATTTTTCAAAATGGCGTCTAAATCGGCGCGGGAGAAGTAGCGTCCATTCAAGACGACGGCGGAGATTTTCTGGGTGTTGCTGATGTTGTCGAGAGGGTTGGCATCGAGCAAGACGAGGTCGGCCAACTTGCCTTTTTCCACGGTCCCTAAATCGTTTGTGCGACCGAGAAACTTTGCAGGATTAAGCGTAGCGGTTTGCAGCGCTTCCAGCGGGGTCAGGCCTGCCTTCACAAAGAGTTCCAATTCCTGATGAAGACTGAATCCGGGCATGACATAGACGCCAGCAGCGGTGTCAGTCCCGGCCATCAAGGGGACACCGGCGCGGTGCATGGCCAGCGTCATCTGAAGTTCCATGGCTACGAATTGACGGCGATAGGAAACGGGATCGGTGTCCAACTCTTTCATGATGCTGTCAGTAAATTTCTTGTAGGTTGTGTTGCGCAGACTCGCGGCGGCATATTGGGCACCGGGGCTCTGACTGAGGTCGAGATCGTCAATCAGCCACTGACCGCGCTCCCAGATGAGAGTTGGGACCTGCCAAGTTTGATTTTTTGCTAGTAGAGAGATGAGAGCAGCGCATTTGGGCTCGCTATAGGTTTCGACCACGCGGCGCGGGCCTTTGGGGCCCTTCAAGAGCTCATCTTCGATGGTGGAGCAGCCTTCGAAAATTCCGGTGTAGTGCTCGATGCTTTTCTGCCCGGCGTTGCTGGCTTCGGAGGCTCGGATAGCATCAGGGACGTGACCGACAAAAGTTATGCCTTGCTTTTTCGTTTCGCCGGCAACGGCGAGGTAGGCGTCCCGCGGAATGTAAGACTGTACTTTGATAAAGTCGGCGCCGCCCTGCTTTAAGTCGTCCACGGCTTTGCGGCCTTCGGCAGCAGTGGTGACGGGGATGGAGACAGGAAAATGAGGCGGCGCGCCGTCAACCATGGGCCCGGATATGACCATGCGCGGGCCGATCGTGGTTCCGGCATTGATTTGATCGCGCCAGTCCAATAGGAGATGAAGATCGCCACCCATGTCTCGGACGCCAGTGATTCCGTTGGCGACAAAGAGGGGCAAAACAAGTTCTTTGCCATCGGGCAGCCAGTCGCCGAAATTGGTGTGAACGTGCATGTCCCAGAGTCCGGGGATGAGGAACTTGCCACGACCGTCGATGATCTCGGCATCTTTAATGCGCTTACGAGAAGATGTTTTGATTTCTGCGATGCGGTTGCCGCGAATGATGACAGTCATGTCGGGCTTTGAAGTCCCGTCAACGACATTGATTACAGTAACGTGCGTGATGGCGAGCGTATCAGTATCGCGTGCGATGGCGGAGGATGCCAGGAGTAGAAACGATACGACAAGCGAAATACGCTTCATGCAGCGTCGCCTCAGAGTGAAGTTATCGAGCAACCGGTTCCATCATATCCGCAAGAGGCGTGTTGGGTTGGAGGGATATTTCTATTTCGTCGTAAAGACTAAGAAATAGTCCATTCCGTCGCCTTTGACGAAGTCGTATTGCGAGAGCAATGTGTAGCCGGCTTCGGCGGTTTCGCGGATGATGATTTCTTTAGCGAGGCCATGATTTTCTCCGTTGCCGTTACGGTCAATGATGCCGACTTTGGCGTCTTTTCGGAGCGAAGCGTGGAGATTGTGGAGAAGAGCAATGGGATTGGCGACTTCGTGGTAGGTCTTGAGTAGGAGAACAGCGTCAATTGAGTTCGCGGGCAGAAGCGGATCATCGGGCTTGCTGAGGACGGGTTTAATGTTGTGCAAATTTTCTTTTTGTACCCGGTTGTTGATGTAGCTGATGGCTTCGGGGTTGATGTCCACGGCATAGACGGTGCCGGTTTCGGTGACACGGCGGGCAGCGCGGGTGGTGAACCATCCAGAGCCGGCACCGATGTCGGCGACATTTTTGCCGGGTGCAATGGCGAGGATATCCATGACGCGGTTGATCTGAAGTTTGGTGTCGCGGTCGGGTGAATCGAAGATGGAAAGGTCGCCGGTATAGGGCGTGCTGGTTTTGCGGGGCGGAGATTGTTGGGCGAGGCAGGCGGTCAGCAGAAGCAGCGTTGTTAAAAGAGTTTGGATTCTGCACATAATTCTTAGACTTTGCTGCTCGTGGTTGGATAGCAACTGCGGATGCTGAAATGCTGCGCCAAATACATAGGTCCTTCGTCGAGATTTGTTCGCAAAAGTGAACTAATCCACTTCCTCAGGATGACAAGGCTTTGGATGGCTTACGCGTCATGTCGGCGACGCGCATGGCGAAGAGAAGAAGCGTCATCAGAGAAATCGTAATCAGCGAGGCGACGCAGTAGATGCACCAGACTTCCAACAGATCTTTTTCTATGTGGGCAAGGTAAAGCGAGAAGGCAAGCGCGAAGACGACGGCGACGCGCATGAGGAAATAAGAGCGGCGGAAGGCGAGAAATCCGAGGAAAAGATAGCCGACAATGCCGATGGCGGCGACCGGGATAGGCCCAATCATAGCGAAGATACTCTTGTTGACGACGCCGCAATCCCATTTGGCGTTGATGTCGCAGGGCGAATCGCCGGTGTTGTAGTGCTCGCGCAAAGCGAGCGAAGAAGCAACCAGACCGATGAAAGCAAGAACAATCAGAACGTATCTCATGGCTCTGCCATTTTAACGCGGGCTGGCACTTATAGGCGGAGAAGCCGCTTTACCGACGGAGCGGAGATTTTCCAGCCAGTAGTCTTCGTCTTGCTTAACGAGCGTGGCGGTAATGGCATCGCCCGGTTTGAGTGGCTTAATCTCCGATAAGTTCTTCACTTTGTACTCCATCGTCATCGCGGGCATGAAATTGGAGATGGCGTCGGTGTCCACGGAGACAGAAGCAGTTGAGGCGTTGATGGAGAGGATGCGTCCGGTGAGCGCGTAACGCTGCGTGTTGGCAGGCGCGAGATGAGAGGTGCAGGCCGCAAGGACTAGGAGCGTGGCGGCCAGCAGAATGAAAACGTATCGCATAGGCATATAGTTTCTCAAATTTGTTCGTTGATTGTTGATTAATGATGCAGGCCAAACGCGCGATGCATCGCAAAAGAACGCGATGCATCGCGCGGTTTGCTCAGGTCCTTCGACTCGCGCAACAACGGCGCTCGCTCAGGATGACAACGCTCTTTTCTAGTAGTGGAAGCGATAGCGAACCTCAGCGTAAATTTCGCGGGGATTGTTCCAGTGAAAGCCGCCGAAAGTGACGCTATTGTCGAGCTCGACGCGACGGTTGGCTACGTTCAGAGCGTTGATGGAGGCAGAAAATTTTTCTCCAAAATCTTTACCGAGCGAAACATCAAAAGTTGTATGTTGCGGCAAATAGTCGCCGGGATAGGGCTGACCGGGGAAGGCGTTGGAGAATCCAGACCCGTAATAAACGTTCGTGGAGGCGAAGCTGTGCCAGGGAAGAGTAACGTCTCCGCCGACGTTAAGCGTGTTGCGCTGGTCGTGGTCGAGGGGCGAGAGGCCAGCGGGAAGCGAGAAATCGGTGAGGCCGCCAGTGATGGCGCCGCCCCCTTCGGCGATTTGGTTCGAATAGGCGAGATGAAGTTGCGCCCGGTGAGCAATGCGCGGCGAACGAAGAGTGAGTTCCCAGCCGCGAATAACTGCTTGGGCGATGGTGATGGGAAAGAAGAGATTGGATTCGCCGATGTTGTTGTGGTCAAAGAAATTAACCACGTTGGTGCGGAAGTTGTCGGCGTCGAGGGTCCATCCGCGATAGGGGATGGTCACGCCGAATTGATGTTCTTCGTCGCGCTCGCCGCGGAGGGGAATGAAGCCGAGGCTATTTTGCTGGACAAACTCCTCGAGCGGGCCAGAAGCGGTAATTAAGGGCGGGGCCTGATAGTAGTGGCCGTAAAAAGCGCGGAAGGTCCAGTTGAGTTTGGGAACCGTGACGGCAGCGCCGAAGCGCGGACTGATGGCGCTTTCTTCGACTCCACCGGAGAACCAAGTCGGACGCATGCCAGCCATGAGCGTGAGCCAGGAAAAGGGTTTGAATTTGTCATCAATGAATAGAGCGCGCAGGCTTCCATCGGGATTTTCGCGATCCGTGAAGGGCAGGTTGCCCGAGCCGTCGTTGAAAATCACGCCGAAGAGTTCAGCGTCCTGCTGATAGAAGCTGTACACACCCGCCTGAAAGTAATTGCGCGCGAACTCTCCCGTGAAGGAGGCCTGGCCTCCAGCGTAGGTCGAGGTGCGGTCCTGCGTGGTGGCGAGAGGAGTATCGTAAGGCGCGCCATCGTAATTTGCGGTGTTGCGATGGAAGAATGGCGAGACAGTCAATAACGCGTTCGCGTTAAATGTGTGCACCCAGGAAAAATTCAGCAGCGCGTCGGATTCATGATCACCATCGCGCAGGCCGATGCTGGGATACTGGCCATCCACGGGATTGTTTTCGATATCGTTGGGATAGGGGTCGTAGGGAATCTGGTAATAATCTTTGCGGGCGGAGCCGACGAGACGAAGTTGGTTGGAGGGGTCGAGGTTGAAGATGAGCGAGCCGAAGCCGCCATAGCCATTCTCGGCGTCATGCACGACCTGGGGCACGGGAGTTTGGATTCCCAGATCGCTGCGGTTGAAATTCAGGCTGCCGTAGTATGCAAAACGCTCGGTGTGGCTGCCGAAGTTCAGCTGGTCGTTGGTCTGGTAAAAATTGCCCGCACTAAGAATCAATTCGCCTTCGTTATTTCGTTCGAAGCCGGTGCGGGGCACGACGTTGAAGACGCCATAAGTACGATCGCCAAACGAGGCATCGTAGCTGCCGCGCTGGACCTCCAGATAGTCGATATCTTTGGGATCGAATTGGGCGCCCAGATTGGAGGCGATATTGGTGTTTGGAACCGGGACGCCATCAATCAGCCAACTCGTCTGGTGGCCTCCGCGAATGTGGAGTTGGTCGTGAGTGAAGTAGGCGCCGGGGACGTAGTCGGTGATCATCGCGAGACTGTTGGTGCGGGCGGCGCCGGGGGTGCGTTGAATCTCCTCGCGGCTGACCGTGGTTGTGGGAGTCACGGAGTCGGTGGGGACAACATTGGGGGTAGCAGTAACGTTGACGGTCTCTTTGTTGGCGGCGACTTCAAGTTGAAAATGGACGACCGGCTCGGTGCCCGAACTTACAGAAACGTCTTCTTTTGAGGCGACGAAACCCGGACTGGCGACGCTGATGGTGTAATCGCCTAAGGGAACGGCGTTGATGAGGAACTCGCCGTCGGCGTTGCTGCTCGCGGTAAAGGATAAATCTGAGGTGGTGGACTTGAGCATGACCATAGCACCCTGAACCGGGCGGTGCTGCGGATCGTGAATGACGCCGCGAACCGCACCGAAGATGCTGGCGAAAGCAGGTATGACGAGCAGGATTGAAGCGATGGCGGCCGGCGCCACGACTAATAATAATTTCTGAATACGCATACGTTCTCCCAAGAAGTAGATTGCTCGGAGCTAAAGCCCTCGGAATGACAAGTTTGCAAGCTGCGTGCAGATACACGTACGGACAAAGAATGTCCGCACTACACGTGCATTGCCCATTTTCGATGTTAGGAGAACGATGGCGGGGCGCGGCCGGGGTGGGGAGAGGTCAGAACAGCAGTATGAGAATCTGAAACAGATTGCAAAGCAGTGTGCGCACAAGAATCCGAATACAGCGAAGAACGCACTGGCGCTGCCGCATGGTGTGGAGCAGTCAGTGAATTGCAGCAATCATGATCGCAACAGGAAGCAGCCTGAAATGCGGCCTCGTGGGAGCTATGACCGTGCATCTTTCTCATGCAGCAGGCATGAGACGCCGGAGCCGCTATTGCATTTGAGACCGGAGCAAAAGCGCTCAGCAGCAGACACATTAGAACGAATCTGGCGGTCAGGCGGGGCATAAGGCTCGAATCTAGGATACACCGTGCCAAGCCGGGCGGCGACTATCGAATCTAGTCGGAAGTTGTTCGCAACCCAAAAAACTGAGTTTATTTGTAAGTGCGAGGCGACGGAAATGTCCGCCCCGTACGATTTTATTGTTTATGGATTACGGCAAGGCCACCCGAAGTGCCTCCTCCGTTGAGTGGGGAGACAGCGGTCAGCTGCCCGGAACTATTGATGGTAAAGGCAAAGATGCTGGTCGAGGTTCCGCTGGTGGCAAAGAGCAGCGAACTCGAGGCATTTATCGCCAGACTCAAGGGGTTGGACGATGCGGCGAAGGGGCTGCCGCTGACGGGGCTGAGGGCTCCCGTCGAACTATCAATCGTGAAAGCGGAAATGTCATTGCCGCCGAAATCGGCGGCAAAGAGAAATTTCCCCGAAGGATCCACGAGAACCGATGCAGGTTGCTCGCCAACCATATAGGGTGTGGAAATGGAAGTCAGCGCTCCCGAAGAGTCGAAGCTGTACCCGGCAACAAGATCCAGAGGAGCGGTCGTCCCAGCGAGGGGCACATAGAGAAAATTCGACTTGGGATTTACGGCGAGATTGCCGGGGCCTCCCGCTGAAGTTGTAGTGAAGGGCGAACCGGGCAGTGCAGTCAGTGAACCGTCGGAGCCGATGGTAAATGCGGAAATTGTGCCAAGGAAACTCATGTTGTTGCTGACATACAAAAATGAACCGGTGGAATCGACAGCCGCGGCGATGGGCGTAGTGTCGTTCGTGTTGAAAGGCGAGTTTGCGACGGGCGTCAGAGCGCCATTGGAACCAATGGTGAAGGCGGCAACTTCATTCATATTCCCTATGGTAATGAAGAGAAATTTTCCTGCCGGATCTGTGGCCATGCCATTCCCCGGCTGCGACACTCCGGTGCTGAAGGGCGAACCGGGAATCGCGGTAAGGGTACCGCTGGAAGTATCGGCAGAATATCCGTAAACGACACCGCCGACGCCCTCCGCTTCGGTCACATAAATGTAGTTGGTCGAGGTGGCGATAATACCGCCGGGAATGACGGCGCCAGTGATGGGTGAAGGCGTCGAGGTTACTGCTCCAGAGGTTGAGTCCACCTCGAAGATCGAGACCTGATTGGCGTTAGCCTCATAAACAAAGTCGGATGAACTGGGAGTGCAGGTAGTACAGGGAGGAGTCGGGCCGGAGCCGCTCCCGCCGCACGCGGCGAGGGCGAGAATCATGAGGAATGTCGAGGCGGCCAAAACACACCGGAATAAAATGCGCGGGGATGATGAAATCATGAAAGGCTCCTTTCGGGGACGGTGAAATTTTACTCCTGTAAAGAGGTATGGCAAGCTGTGAAACTCGATTTGGGAAGAAATTGCACGTTCGCAGGCTGCGCTTCTCCCCGAGGCGCGAAAGTGGTAGCATCTGAGGTTTTCGGCGGGTAGCGGGCCGAGGCTCACTATCCAACAACTGAGCCTGTCAGGTAAAGGAGAGCACTCGTGAAAGTCTATACAGGGGAAAACATCCGCAACATTGCAGTGGTGGGTCACGGACACGCGGGAAAAACTTCGCTGGTTTCGGCGATGCTTTACACCTCCGGCGCAGTGCAACGTATGGGGCGGGTGGACGACGGGTCAGCGACAACGGATTACGACGAAGAAGAAATCGCGCGGAAGATGTCGATTGGCGCGAGCATGGCCTACGTCGAGTGGAATGGCACCAAAATCAATTTGATCGATACTCCGGGCTTCAACATGTTCGTGCATGAAGCAAAGCTGGCGCTGCCGGTGGTGGACGCGGCGGTGGTTGTGGTGGACGGGGTCGCGGGCGTGGAAGTGGTGACTGAGCGCGTCTGGAATTATTGCGAAGAATATAAGACGCCCCGCTTGATTGTGGTCAACCGCATGGATCGGGACCGAGCCGACGCAGAGCGCGTGCTGGAGTCATTGGGCAAGGCCTTTGGGCGGGATGTGATTCCGCTGGAGCTGCCGATTGGGAAGGAAAAGAATTTTCGCGGCGTGGTGGATTTGGTGCGGATGAAGGCATACACCTACGACCTCGGCGGAAACGGCAAAGGCAAAGAAACGGAGATTCCGCCGGATATGGCTGCAAAAGTAAAAGAAGCGCACGAGATGCTGGTAGAACTTGTTGCTGAAGGCAACGACGCCCTGATGGAGGAATTTTTCGAGAAAGGCACCATCCCTGAAGAAGATTTGATTCCGGCGCTCCACAATGCCATCCGCGAGGACAAGATTTTCCCTGTGATTTTCAGTTCTGGCCTCGGAAATATTGGCGCGGACCGGGTGATGGATTTCATCGTGGATTACACGCCCGCACCTTCCGAGCATGAATGGGTGCAGGGCGAAGCTGCATCGTCAGGCAATGGCGATGCCCCCAAACGCCATGAGACCGATGCCGAACCTGTTTCTTTATATGTGTTTAAAACTGTTTCGGATGCGTTCTCCGGACGGATTTCCTATTTCAAAGTTTTCTCCGGCGTGGTCAAGAACGACGCAACGGTACAGAACTACTCACGCAACGTACAGGAGAAGTTAGCGCACATCTCCATCATGCAAGGAAAAACTGCCGTTCCGGTGACCGAGTTACACGCCGGCGATATTGGTGCCGTTGCCAAGTTAAAAGATACGCTCACCGGGGATTCTCTCGGCGATAAGGCTGCACCTATTCAGTATCCTCGCGTGAAGCTGCCAGAGCCCGCGATTACGTTTGCCATTGAACCAAAGACGCGCGCCGACGAAGATAAGCTCGGCAATGGGGTTCATAAATTGATGGAAGAAGATGCCATGTTGCGTTTCTTCCGCGATCCGCAGACAAAAGAATTTCTTATCGCCGGAACGGGCCAGCAGCACATTGAAGTCGTGGTGTCGAAACTGAAGAAGCGCTATCACACCGAAGTCGTATTGAAAGCGCCGAAAGTTCCTTATCGCGAAACGATTCGCGGCAAGGCCGACGTGCAGGGGAAGCACAAGAAACAGACCGGGGGCCACGGCCAGTATGGCGATTGCAAAATCAAGATGGAGCCTCTGCCCCGCGGCGGTGGCTTCGAGTTCGTCAACGACATTTTTGGCGGAGCCGTGCCGAAAAATTACATTCCCGCTATCGAAAAAGGGATTGTCGAAACGGCACAACGCGGATTTTTGGCGGGATATCCAGTCGTGGATTTCCGGGTGATTTTGTATGACGGGTCGTATCACGATGTGGATTCGAATGAATTGTCCTTCAAGATGGCCGGGCGCATCGCTTTCCGCAAAGCCATGGAAACGGCCAAGCCGACGCTGCTGGAACCGGTCATGGCGGTCGAAATCACAGTGCCCGACGATTTTGCCGGAGCGATTATGGGCGACTTGAACAGCCGCCGCGGGCGCATCCAGGGCATGGATAACAAAGGCGGCAATACCATTATCAAAGCCGAAGTGCCGATGTCCGAAATGCTCACCTATGGCGTTGACCTGACTTCGATGACCCAGGGCCGTGGCAGCTTCAACATGGAGATGAACCACTACGACGTGGTTCCGGCACTATTGCAGGAAAAGATCGTGGAAAAGGCGAGAGCGGAGAGGGGCGAGGTTAAGGAAGAAGAGGAATAGGGGTTCGTGCTAATATCGCGCCAGTGGCTACGCTCCGAAATACTCCCCACATTCCGCAAGAGCGCGAGCGGATTGTCTCCGCTGCGGCGGTGGAAGATGACTCATCGTTTGAGCTGAAGCTGCGCCCGCAGCGGCTTAATGAATTCATTGGTCAGAACAAAGTAAAGGAAAATCTTGCAGTAGCCATTGAGGCGGCTCGGTCGCGTGGCGAAGCGCTTGACCATGTTTTGCTTTATGGCCCGCCGGGCTTGGGCAAGACGACCCTGGCGACAATCATTGCCAATGAACTCGGCGTGCCATTTCAACAGACGTCCGGGCCGACGTTGCAAATCAAAGGCGACCTGACCGCGATCCTGACTAATGTGCGTGAGAAGCAGGTTCTCTTCATTGATGAAGTGCATCGCCTGCAACCGGTGCTGGAAGAGCTACTTTACTCCGCGCTCGAAGACTACAAGCTCGACATCATGATTGGGCAGGGCCCGGCGGCGCGCACCCACACAATGGACATAAAGCCATTCACGTTTGTGGGCGCGACCACAAGAGCAGGCTTGCTTTCGTCGCCGTTGCGCTCGCGCTTTGGCATTGTGTTGCGGCTGGAGTTTTATACCCATGAAGATTTACAAGTGATCGTCGAGCGCTCGGCAGAGATTTTAGGTGTAGCGATTGACAAGCCGGGTGCGCTGGAGATTGCCAGCCGTTCGCGGGGAACACCAAGAATTGCAAACCGTTTGTTGCGGCGAGTGCGCGATTACGCGCAGGTGCGCAGCACCGGAAAGATTGATTTGCCGACGGCTCAAGCCGCTTTGCAGATGCTGGAAGTTGATAAATACGGCTTCGACGAGGTGGATCGCAAGCTGCTGCTGACGATTATTGAAAAGTATCAAGGTGGGCCAGTCGGAGTAAACACACTGGCGGCGGCTCTCGCGGAAGAGCCGGACGCGATTGAAGAAATCTACGAGCCATTTTTAATTCAGATTGGATTTTTAAACCGCACCCCGCGCGGGCGCGTGGCAACGCAGTTGGCGTATGAGCACTTCGGAATCACACCGAATCGCAAGCAGAGTTCGCTCTTTTAGAATCTTTGCCACGGCGGTCACGGAAGAACACAGGTGACCACTCTTGTAAGTAATTCCCGATAGAATGTCTCCAGAATGATTGCTCATTTACGCGGGAAGTTGCTGACCAAGCATCCCAATCAGGCCATTGTGGAAACGGGCGGCGTCGGCTACGACGTTGTCATCAGCGTGCCGACCTACTCAGACTTGCCGGGCGCAGGCAGCGAAATCGCGCTGCATATTCACACCCATGTTCGCGAAGATCAAATCGCGTTGTATGGATTTCTACATCCTGCCGAGAAGCAACTCTTCGAGAAACTACTCACCGTCAGCGGCATCGGCCCAAAGTTGGCCATTACCATCCTTAGCGGGATGGCCGCGGATGCCATGGTCGCCGCGATTCGTGGCAATGATGTAGCCAGACTCACCAAAATCCCGGGCATCGGTAAGAAAACCGCTGAGCGCATGGTGCTGGAGCTGCGAGACAAGCTGCCGGTAACGACTAGCGTCGCCGTCATTCCGACATTGAGCGCAGTTGAGGATGACGTTTTGTCGGCTTTGACAAATTTGGGATATCAGCGGGCAGCAGCAGAGAAAGCACTGGAGAAAGTTCCTAAGAATAGCCAATCTTTCGATGCGATTTTCCGCGAGGCTCTGGCGGCGCTGACACGATAATTTTTATCAGCGGCTGAACTAGCCATTCCCTTGGGCGTGGGCTTTCTTCGACGACTTCCCCTTTTTCTCTTTATCGGCTTCCTTCTTTTCGCCGGGAGCAAGCATGACGCGGTTTCGTCCGGCTTGTTTGGCAGCATAAAGGCTAGCGTCCGCGGCTTTCATCAGGCCATCGCGCTCAATGCCATTTTCAGGATAGGTCGCCACGCCAGCGCTGATGGTCACGCTACGAGGCAGGCCGGGAAATTGCCAGTTTTCCACGAGTCCGCGCAGCTTTTGAGCGACGCCGACAGCATGTTGCGGGTTGGTTTGCGAGAGAAGAACGGCGAACTCTTCTCCACCGTAGCGGCACACTACGTCGAACTTGCGCAATTGATCGTGAAGTATGGACGAGACCTGGCGAAGAACTTCATCACCGAGCATGTGACCGAACTCGTCATTGAGGTTCTTGAAGCGGTCAATATCCACCATGATGATGGCCATGCCGGCGGAGTAGCGCTTGGCGCGCTCAAGCTCCTCAGACATGCGCAACTCGAAAAAGCGGCGATTGAATATTCCGGTGAGGCCATCGCGATAAGCGAGTTGTTTGACGCGCTCGACGTAGTTGGCGTTTTGAATTGCGGTGGCGCAAATGTCCGCGACCGATTCAAGAGGAGGCACATCGGTGGATTGAAATGCGCCGGGCGCATCACTGTGCAGCACAAGAACACCGAAGGTTTGGCCGAATGAAATCAGCGGGATGCCCAGCCGGGAGCGGGTTTCGTGATAGATATCGGCTTCGTGGACATCGTTTTGGATCAGAGTTTCCCCACCAGCGAGGGATTTGCCCCAATCGCCATCGCAACAACGAAAGCGATTGCCCAGTGAGGCGCGCGGCGTGAGTTCTCCGCTTTGGGCGCGCAATATGAGATCTTCGCCGTCTTTCAGCAAGACCGAAACGTGCGCCACGTGGAAAGACTGGCGAATGAGCGGACAGACTTTTCCGAGTAATTGCTCGATATCGAGCACGGCCGTGGTTTGCTGGGCGATGGCCGCAATAGCTTCGAGTTGCGATGTGCGGCGACGCTCCAGCGAATAGAGCCGGGCATTTTGAAGGGCCATGGAGGCTTGCGTGGCAAAGAGCTGCAAGAGCCCGATGATTTCCGGATTGAAGTGGTCGAGATTTTCGCTCTGGCAATCGAGGATGCCGATGACTTCCCCTCGAACGATCATGGGAATGGCAACCTCGGAGCGCGTTTTTTCAAATGACTTGATATAGTTCGGCTCTTTGCTGACATCCGGCACATAGACCGGTTTCTTGACCAGCGCGGCGGCGCCAGTAATACCGCAGCCCAACGGAACGCGCATTTTTTCGGAGTCAACATCGCAGCCAATTTGCGAGCGTACCCAGAGCTCATTTTTTTCGGAATCTACAAGAAAAATCAATACGTTGCGCAGGTCAAAGTGCTCGCGCGCGATGGCGAGGATTTGCCGCAAGACTTCGTCCAAGTCCAGCGTGGAAAGGACGGCTTGGCTGGCTTCGTAAAGGAGCGCGATTTTCTGCATAGCGCCAAACCCAAGCCTAGCCTTTCGCGGTAAGGTTACCTAGATTCCCAAAGTAACTGACCAAATGGCATCCTGATACGATTCTCTATCACCCATGAAACTCGACCCCACCACGCAAGTTCAATACTTAAAGGGCATTGGTCCCCGACTGGCGGAAGTGTTGGATGCAAAGGGCATTCATACGGTGGATGATTTGCTGCATTATTTACCGTTCAGGTATGAAGACCGGTTGAATCCGCGAGGAATTGGTGAGTTGCAGCCGGGAGAGATGGCGACGGTCATTGCAGAAGTAAGGACTTCGGGCCTTTTCCGCACCCGGAGGATGCCGATTTTCCAGATGACGGCGGGCCAGGGGCGCGCACGGCTCAAATGCATGTGGTTCAACGCAGCTTATTTAAAAGACAAATTTCAACCGGGTCAGATGGTGGCACTTTACGGCAAGGTGGAAGAAGACCGCGGCGGCGAGTTGCAACTGATGCAGCCACAATTTGAAATTATTTCAGAGGCAGAAGACACAGCAGATGACGCCTCTGAGAAAAAGATTGTCGAGTCGCTCGAAATTGGCCGCATTGTTCCGATTTATGAATCAGCTGGACAGGGCCGGCTGACGCCGCGATGGTTCCGCAAGATGATTCGCAGTGCACTGGAGCAGTTACCGCAGGAGCAGGCGGATCCTGTCCCCGCGGCAGTGCGAAAGAGATTGGGGTTGATTTCGCATCGCGAAGCTTTGTGGAAAGTGCATTGGCCGGAGCCGGGTGAAAGTTTTGAGGAATTGCAGTCGGCAAGAACGCCTGCGCATCTTCGTTTGATTTTCGAAGAGCTATTTTTTCTGGAATTGGGGTTGGAACTCAAGCGGAGGGAGCAAAAAGCACAGACAGGAATTGCTTTTCAGCTTACGGATGGAGTGCGCTCGGCGATTAAAAAGATTTTGCCGTTTCATCCCACTAACGCGCAAAAACGAGCGCTCAAAGAAATTGCCGCCGACATGACAAAGGCTGCGCCGATGCGGCGGTTGCTCCAAGGCGATGTCGGTTCGGGCAAGACCATCGTGGCCTTCGAAGCCGCGATTATCGCCATGGAAAACGGCCATCAAGTGGCGCTGATGGCGCCGACGGAGATTCTGGCGCAGCAGCATTATTTTTCGGCGCGGCGGATTTTGGAACCTGCGGGGTATCGCGTTGTACTGCTAACCGGATCGCTCGAAGAAGACCGCAAGCGGGAAATCCGAAGGCATATTACGCAAGGCAATGCGCAACTGATAATTGGTACACACGCGTTAATTGAGCAAAAAGTTGAGTTTGACAAGCTGGGTCTGGTGATTGTCGATGAGCAGCACCGCTTTGGCGTGCTGCAAAGATTCAAGCTGATGAAAAAATCCGCTGAGCCAGATGTTCTGGTGATGACGGCGACGCCAATTCCGCGAACTCTGGCGCTGACGCTTTATGGCGATCTGGATGTGAGTGTGATTGATGAATTGCCGCCGGGGCGCACGCCGATAGTCACGCGGCGAGTGAGCGACGACCGGTCGAATGAAGTTTGGGAATTTGTGCGGAAGCAGGTGGCGGCGGGACATCAGGCTTACATTGTTTATCCGGTGATTGAGGAGAGCGAGGAGAACGAACTCAAGGCCGCTTTGAAGATGTACAAGGAATTGAGCGGAAAGACTTTTGCCGATCTGAAAGTCGGCCTGCTGCATGGAAGACTGGCGAGTGACTTAAAAGACCAGGTTATGCGGATGTTCCAGCGGGGCGAGTTGAACATTTTGGTTGCGACTACGGTGATTGAAGTCGGCGTGGACGTGGCCAACGCAACAGTGATGGTGATCGAACATGCCGAGCGATTTGGGCTCGCGCAATTACATCAACTGCGCGGGCGCATCGGGCGCGGCGCAGCGAAGTCATATTGCATTTTGATGACGGGGGGGAAAGTGTCGGAAGATGGTGAACGGCGACTGGATGCGCTGGTGCGTACGAATGACGGATTCCAGTTGGCGGAGCTTGATTTGGAATTGCGCGGGCCGGGAGAATTTTTTGGAACGCGCCAGGCGGGCATGCCGAATTTCCAGGTAGCGAACCTCATTCGCGACCGGCAATTGATTGAAGTGGCCAAGCGTGAAGCGGCTGCTGTGTTGACCGGACCAAACGCGGAAGTTTCCAAAGAAGAAATTGACCGCGCGTTGCGGCACATGCGGACACGGTGGCACAAGACGTATGGGTTGGTGGAGGTGGGATAATTCTGTAGATGAATACTACATCAGCTACTGATTTGTATCGAGGGCTTCCTGCAGTAGATGAGTTGCTGCGATCTCCAAAGGTCGCGCCACTGATCGAAAGCCATGGACAACCTATAGTGGCTGAAGCAATCCGCGTGGTTTTGGCGAGGTTACGGAGAGAAATCAGCAGCGGGAACCTCGATGCAAACGGAGTGACGATTGCCCTTGAAGGCCTGCATGCTGCGGTAGAGCGGCAGCTTTGTGAAACCTTGCGCCATTCACTGCGGCCCATCATTAATGCGACTGGAGTCATCCTTCACACGAATCTAGGGCGTGCGCCGCTCGCAGAATCTGCGTTCGAGCATATTCGCGAAATTGCGCTAGGCTATTCGAATCTGGAATTTGATTTGGAATCCGGTGAGCGCGGCAAGCGCGATGGGCACGTGGACAAATTGTTCCGGCAGTTAATGGACAAAGAACTCGCGGACAGGAATGTCCGCGCCACACAGGCTGTTTCAACAATCATCGTCAACAACAACGCTGCGGCCGTGCTGCTTGCGCTGAATACGCTGGCCGAAGATGGGGAAGTCATTGTCTCGCGCGGCGAGCTAGTGGAGATTGGTGGATCGTTTCGTATTCCCGATGTGATGGCGAAGTCGAAAGCGACTTTGCGCGAAGTGGGGACGACGAATCGTACTCGCGCCGGCGATTACGAAAAGGCAATCAACGAAAAGACGCGGCTGATTCTGCGGGTGCACAGATCGAATTTTGAGATCACTGGATTTACGGAGCAGCCAAGGTTGGATGAACTGGCTGAAGTCGCCCAGAAACACAAAATTCCCCTCATGGAAGATTTGGGCAGTGGGGCGTTGTTTGATCTGCGTTCCATTGGGGTAAGCGGCGAACCGAACGTATTTGAGAGTCTGCGGGCGGGTGTGGATGTGGTCTCTTATAGCGGTGACAAGCTTCTTGGCGGGCCGCAGGCGGGAATTTTAAGTGGACGTTCTGATCTGATCACGAAGATGCGATCCAATTCCATATTTCGCGCCCTGCGTGTGGACAAGCTGACTTACGCAGCGTTGGAAGCGACGTTGCTGAGTTATGTGAAGGGAGATCATGCGCTGATTCCGGCGCTGCGCATGATGCACATGTCGAAAGAAGAAATAGGCAAACGAGCGGATCATTTCGTCCGGCAAATTCAAGCTGCGAAACTAAGCGTCGAGATTGTAGATGGAGCATCGTTGATTGGTGGCGGGGCTGCGCCGTCAGCGACTTTGCCGACAAGATTGATTGCGATCACACATAAAGATTTATCGGCGGATGAAATGATGATGCGGCTACGAAATTCGGATCCGCCGATTGTCGCGCGCGTCGAAGATGGGCGCGTGTTGCTGGATTTGAGAACGGTGTTTCCGGAGCAGGATGAGGTGGTAGCCAATGCTGTTACTCGTTTTAATTGACTGAACAGCGGGTCCCTCCACGCGTCGTCGCTAGCGCTCTGACTTGGTCGGGATGACAGAACCACTAGAATGCCCGTCCCGCGGCCGCGCCGGATGCCCAAGCCCACTGGAAATTAAATCCGCCAAGATGGCCGGTAACGTCCACGACCTCGCCAATGAAATAAAGCCCAGGGACTTTTTTACTTTCCATCGTTTTGGCGGAGAGTTCGTCGGTATCAATTCCGCCGGCCGTAACTTCAGCTTTGTCAAAGCCCTCAGTGCCCGCTGGAAAAACTTCCCAGTGATGAATTTCGCGCTCCCATCCGGCAAGCGACGCGTTGGTCCACGAATCTGGCTCGTGAAGTTCAAGCCAACGCCCAGCAAGGCGTGCAGGCAAGGCGGCTTGCAGCGCAGATTTCGCCGCTACCGAATTCCTTACCGTTGTCTGCAATAACGGCGCGGTGACATTGCAATCTGGCGCAAGATCAATGCTGATGGATTTGTTTGGATTGCTCTCTTCGGTCCAGTAAGAAGAAATTTGCAGGATGGCGGGGCCGCTGAGACCGCGATGCGTGATGAGCATCTTCTCCCGGAACTGCTGGCCGTTGAACGACGCGATGGCGTCCGTGGAAACTCCGGAGAGATCGCAGTAGTTTGTTTTATCTGGTGGCGCAAAAACCAGCGGCACGAGCGCTGGACGAGGTGGAATGATCTTCAATCCAAATTGGCGTGCAACGTCGTAACCCAATCCCGTTGCTCCCATCTTTGGAATCGAAAGACCACCAGTGGCGACGACGAGAACCGGCGCATGGAATTCCGCTTGATTCGTGCGAACAATAAATCCAGATTCTTTGGCGATTTCATTGATCTGCGAATTCAAAAAAAAATGAACATGCGCCTGCCGACATTCTTCTTCCAGCATGTTCAGGATATCGCGGGACGAGCGATCACAAAAGAGCTGGCCCAGAGTTTTTTCCTGATAAGGAATTTTGTGCTTTTCGACCAAGGCAATAAAATCCGCCGGCGTATAGCGGGACAGTGCGGATTTGGCAAAGTGCGGGTTCTCGGAGAGAAAGTTCGAGGGCTGGCAATGGAGATTCGTAAAATTGCAACGGCCCCCGCCGGAAATGAGAATCTTCTTGCCCAGCGCGGGAGCCCGCTCAAGTACAGCCACCTTGCGGCCGCGGTGGCCAGCCTGCAGGGCGCACATGAGTCCGGCCGCGCCGCCACCGAGAATTATTGCATCATACAAATGGGCCAAAGTTTTCCTCGAATCCATAGGGCAAAGTAGGCTCGACGGCTGACAAACAGAAATGTAAACTATTGAAAACAATAATTTAGTTTTGTAGTTCCGCAACTTTCCCCTGCGCCGGGGGTTGTATCATTATCGCCTTAGGAGGGTACCCTTGAGAAAGAGCATTCTTGCCGCAATTTTCGCCTTTTTTCTGATCGCAGTCGGAGCCCAAGCCCAGCAGATTGATGCGGCTTTTGGCGTCAGCACCATTACCGCGCCGTCCAGCTCCAGCGCGTTGAACTCCACGAACTATGCCGCACAGACTATCGGAGGCGGCGCATACCCCGGCTTCAGTTTTGACGTGCTGCTGCACAAACAACTCGGCGTGCAAACGGAAGTTTACTGGCGTGCCAGTCAGAACGTCTATCAGGGCTACCAACCGTTCCGCCCGATTTTCTGGGACGTGAACGGAATCTGGGCACCGCGTATCTCGCCGCGGATTAGCGGTGAAATTTTGGCCGGCGTCGGCGTACAGAATGTACGCTTCTACAACAACTATTACACGTGCAGCTATTTTTCGGGATGTACGACTTATGATAGCCAGTCGAAGTTCGTCGGACATTTCGGAGGCGGCATCCGGTTCTATGTGACCAAGAACCTCTTCGTACGCCCGGAAGCACACTTGTATCTGACAACCAACAACGTGGACTTTTCCTCGTACCACGCACAGCGCTTCGGCGCTTCGATTGGATATAGCTTCGGCAAGTAACAACGTTCAGCCATTCGCAGACGGCGCAGGAGTATCCTGCGCCGTTTTCGTTTTGAAGGTAACTGGTACGAGAAGAAGAAATTGCAGCATATACAATCTCTATCCATGCGTTACGAGCGCACAAAATGGCACGGCAGGGCCGCCTGGACTCTTGCGAATGATGTTTTGCAACTGACGCATCTGACAGGTGGAGGGCACATCGTTGATTTTCGCCTGCTGGATGACCCGGCAGTTAGTCCCCTGTGGGTACCGAGTTGGAAGACACAGGAACCCTTTCACTTCAAATCAAATACAGACATAAGGAAATTCGGCCAACCGGAAATTGGAAAGCTTTTATGTGGAATTGCGGGCCATAGTTTGTGTCTCGATCTTTTCGGCGTGCCATCCCCTGAAGAAGTACGAAACGGAGCGGCGCTCCATGGCGAAGCCGGGGTTACAAAATGGCAGATATCCGGGAAAAAGAAAGCAAATGAGGTGAGCCTTACCGCTAAAGTGCGTTTGCCAAAAGCAGGTCTCGGTTTCGTTCGCGAGCTTAGGCTAAGAAACGGCGAGTCGGTGGTTTATGTTCGAGAGAAGGTACGAAACGAAAGCTCCAGAGATCAATTTTTTCAATGGCAGCAGCATGTAACGCTGGGACCACCCTTTTTGACAGCGAATGACTGCGCAATCGATCTGCCGGGCGCACGGGGAAGAACTTTTCCAGATGGATATGAAGGCCATGAGGCCTTGGCCAGCGGCGAAGATTTCGATTGGCCTTATGCTCCAAAATTCGACAAGGGCCGAGTGGATTTGCGCCGTCCTCTTTCGCTTAAACGGACAGGATTTGTTGCTGGAGTACAGATGTCACAAAAATATGATCACGCTTTTGTATGCGCGGTAAATACGAAACTTTCGTTGGCGATAGGCTACTGCTTTCGTCGAAAAGATTTTCCCTGGGTTGCGTTGTGGGAAGAAAACCGAGCACGAAAATCTTCGCCGTGGAACGGCCGCGAACAAACGCGAGGATTGGAGTTTGGCGCAAGCCCGCTGCCGATGAGCCGGAAGGAAAATTTTGCGCTTGGAAATTTGTTTAGTACGCCGACGCTGGCGCATGTTCCGGCAAAAGGCGCCGTTACAGCCAGTTATGTCATGTTCTTGAGCCGGGTGCCGAAGGGAGCGAAAGTAATTGAGAAAATCAGTGTCGGTAAAGACAGTTTGGAATTGAAAATTCCTTCCAGAAAAATTGCCCATCGGGTGCCAGCAGCAGTGATCCGAAAATATTTGGGATAAATTTCAGCTAATTGAGCCCGCGGCCTTAGACTGAAAGAGCCCTTTGATCATGTTAATTTAGTCATTACGGGGCCTATAGCTCAACGGTTAGAGCAGCAGACTCATAATCTGTTGGTTCTAGGTTCAAATCCTAGTGGGCCCACCAAATTTCCGCACTTAGGCGTATTTGAATGGCCTTTGAGCGATACTTTTCCAGAAGTACGCGAGAATGATCACGCTCGCGACTGCCGCGTAGGCGCACCATAACGAAGTAAAGGCATAGCGCTTTACCGCCATTACGGTGAGCAAAATCATAAGATTTGCCCAGCCAAAAATGACCATGTCCCTTACCTCAGAAAAGAACAGCGAGCCGCAGGTCGCAATCACATAAAGAACGCCAACGATTGTGTGGTTGGTTGCAGGATTAATGTATTCGAGGCTATTTCCGCGAATGTACACATCAAAGGAATATGCGGTGAGCGCCCAAAGGATGTAGAGAGTTGTACCTCCGCCGATCAGCAGAAACGGCAACATTCGCCTGCGGCGCTTCGCCGTCGGTTCGAACAGCCAAACGCTCAACGGCAGAAGAATGGGAAGCAGGCCCTGCGCGTAAAGCATAAAAGCCGCTCCCATGACGTGAGCAGTTTTGCGCGACATGATTCCATCCAAGCCCAGCCAAACAAAGCCTTCCGTGAATTGATGAATGGCGAAAAGAAGCGGCAACGCCGCAAAGAGAAGTTCACGCCTGTGCTTCACTCTAGTTAACGTGACGGTTCCAACCGCGCCCAAAACGCCGCTGCCAACAAAATTGGCTGTCGCTGAAAAGCACATATTCTTCCTCCGCTTGGAATCACGAAATGATAGCGGACTCAGAAGAAGATGTACCAGGATGAAACAGCAGGATTCGCACAAATAAAAAGCCCTCGTTCCAGGTTCGGAACGAGGGCTTTTCTTGCCGCTAATCCCAGACACTACCAGCGGCGATAACCGTAATAACGAGGGCCATACCAGCGTGGGCCGTAAGCGTAAACGCGCGGTCCCCAGTAGGGACGGGCATACACGTAACGCGGGCCATACACGTAGGGATACGGCACAACGTACGGGCGTGGATATACATAAGCCGGAGGGCCATAGACCGGGCCACCCACAACCACCGGGCCTACTGCGACTGGGCCAACTGCCACACCGACCACCACCCGAGCGTGCGCCGGTGAGGGCGTAAAAGCCATCAGTACAGCCAATCCAGCCAAAACCATCAGAGTCTTTTTCATGTTCTTCCTCCAACCTCGATAGTAGAAACCCGGCTTTC
>JAJPHW010000225.1 GCA_021325035.1 Terriglobia bacterium | reverse complement strand
CCGCGGCTTGATCCTACGCGATGGGTGGTCACTGATCCAACGAATGCAGTTTCGATAGTGAATGGCAATCTGCAGATTGCTGGCGGAACGGGCAGCGATGGCGGGACACTGGTTGAGTTCATCGAGCAAGTTGAGTTAGGTGGGGCGGTGGTGATGCAGCATGGCGATGTGGCGTTCAATGCTCCGTCGTCGGCGGTGATTGGAGGGTTGTACGCAGGAGCGGTTTCCATTGGCGGATGTCTGGCGGGATTTCAGATCACGCCGAATGGAACGCAGAATAATATTCAGGCGTTGATGAATGGTTCCGCAGTTGGTACGCCACTAACGACGATTGCGGGGCATCACTACACAATGACTACGCGGCTGTATTCGCAGGAGATTTATCGGCTGCAAGAGATTTTTCATTCGTCAGTGCACCCCGCGGGTGCGGGGTACGGCGGAGAGGCGGTTGCGGCGAACGTCCGCTTAGTTTTGGAAGTCCATGACATTGATCCGTCGAATCCCGCATCGCAAGTCGCGCCTTCGACAGTGCTTTATGACGGAGAGATTGCGGACGCGCCCGGGTTTTGCACGTATGCATTGATCAACGCGGCAAACCTGCAATGCGCGATTGCATTTACGGAATTGATTGACGCGATTGATACAGAAGTGCGGAGCGCTCTGCCGGGCGCGACGTTCAGCACTTTGTTGGTCGGTGATTTATCGGAGGGCGCGGAGTGCCGAACGACAAGTACAGAACTTGAGTTCTTTTCGGCGTATGTACCGGCGGCGAACCAGCAGATTGAAGTGCATTATCGTGGGCGAGGGCGCGCGATTGCACGAATTACGAATCCAACGAGCATTGCGGCACAGCAGCGGGGAGTTGATACCGGAGTGCATGGGGTGGTGCGACGGGTGAAGCTGCCCCCGGCGCGGACATCCGCGGATTGCGAACAGGCTGCGCTGGCAATTTTAGATGATGCTGTTAATCCGGCTTACAGCGGCCAATACGAGACGTGGAGCGATTTCTTGCCAGATGGAGCTACAGATATCTTGCCGGGCGACGCGATGAACATTAATGCTCCTTCCCGCGGCACCGCGTTTACGGCGATTGTGCGCGAAGTGCAGATTACAGTGGAGGATCTCGCGGGGGAACACAGCCGGTATCTGGTCCAATTTGCGATGGATGCAGCTAGGCCTCTGGCTTTTGAATTTGAAGCGTCAAGTTTGACAGCGCTGCCCGATGTGACAAGCTATGCGAACACGCAAGTTGGGAACATTTATATTGCTGACTTAACTTCAGCGCAGATTACGCAGGTGACTTCAACAACGGTGACGATTGATGCGGGCAACGCGCCGCCAAGCGGCGGCGGATTTGAGGTCAGGTGGAGTGATGAAGGCTGGGGAGTGGGAAACAACCGGAATCTGCTGGGGAGATTTACGACCCAGACATTTACGCTGCCGCGATTGGCGCGGACAGTGGATTTTTTTGTGCAGCAGTATGATGCGTCAAATCCACCGCGATATAGCCGCTACTCCGCGGCGCTCCATCTGGATTTTCCGTTGGGGGCAACTATGTAAAAGCAATCTCACCGCAGAGATCGCGGAGCACGCAGAGCCAGCTTAGTGAGGATTGGTTATGAATGAAGGCAGCGTTTCAAAACAACTCGTCGTGAGAGTGGCGGACGGCGATTTTCAGCGCGAAGTGCTGGAGAAACTCGCGCGCCTGGAAACGCGAATGGAAATGCTGATTGGGAACAATCAGCCGGGGCGCATGAATATCGCGGAGCAGCGTATTGACACGCTGGAACGGAATGATATTCGCCGGGGCGTTTACGACCGATTGCTGAATGCGATGATCACAGTCGCGATCAGCGCGGGCATTTCATGGCATGGGCACTGGCCGAAATAGCGGCGAGGCGCGGCTAGTGTGTCGAAGCTACGCGCAAGGTTCCTCGCCCTGCTAGTGAGAACGCAGGGTTTCGGAATGACAAATTTGTTATGGGCTACAACTGTCGAGGCGCGCTCGCGTGGGCAGGTGAGGACACCTGCCCCTACGTGAGTTTTTTAGCCAATTTCTTCGCTGTAAGTTTCCAACGTCTTTTTGACCAAAGCCATGAACTGGTCGGCGACGGCGCCGTCAATCAAGCGATGGTCGTAGCCGAGCGTCATGTGCACGACGCTGCGAATGGCAATGGAGTCGTTGCCGTCTTTGTCGGTCAGAACCATCGGCTGCTTGGTGATGCCGCCGACGCCCATGATGGCCGAGTTGGGCTGATTGATGATGGGCAATCCGAAGACCGCGCCGAACTGGCCGGGATTGGTGACGGTGAAGGTTGAGCCCTCGACGTCTTCGGGCTTGAGTTTCTTGGAGCGGGCACGCTCGCCGAGATCGGTGATGCCGCGCTGCAATCCGAGGAAGTTGAGGTCACCGGCGTTCTTGAGGACGGGAACGATCAATCCCCAATCGAGAGCAACGGCAATGCCGATGTTGATGTAGCGGTGATAGCGAATGTTATCGCCTTCGGTGGACGCGTTGATGATGGGGAACTGTTGCAAGGCGATGATGGCGGCGCGCACGAAGAAGGGCATGAAGGTAAGGCGAACGCCGTGACGCTGCTCGAATCCGTTTTTGTGCTTGTTGCGGAGATTGACGATGCGGGTGAAATCCACTTCGTACATGCAGTGAACGTGAGCGCTGGTGCGGCGTGACTCGATCATGCGCTGCGCGATAATCTTCCGCATGTTGGTCATGGGCACGAGATCGCCGGGGTAAGGCGCGGGCGCGGCTGGAGCTGCGGGTGAGGATGGGCGCGGAGCGGCGGTTTGTGGAGCTGGAGCCGAATAGTTTGGTGCGGCTGCAGCAGCAGGACGGTCAATAAAGGCTTGAATGTCTTGCTTCGTGATGCGGCCTCCGAGCCCGGTGCCGCTTACTTGCGAGAGATTCACGTTGTGTTCGCGGGCGATTTTACGAACGAGCGGAGATGAGCGGGCATGGTCGTCATCGTCCGATTCTTCTTGTTGAGCGGCTGCAGCAGCGACGGGGGCGGGGGCCTCAACTTTCGCCGGTACTGCCGGAGCAGCAGATTTGGCAGGCGCGGCAGGAGCTGGCGCCGATTTCGTTGGAGCAGCTTCGCCTTCTGCAGCAATGGTGCCGACAACTGCGTTCACCTGAACCGTCGTTCCTTCGGCGACTTTGATTTCTTGCAAAACCCCAGATGCAGGCGCGGGAATTTCGGCGTCCACTTTGTCGGTGGAGATTTCAAAGAGCGGTTCGTCGCGCTGCACTTTGTCGCCCGGCTTCTTGAGCCATTTGGTGATGGTGCCCTCAACGATGGATTCGCCCATTTGGGGCATAACAATGTCAGTCGGCATAAATGTCCTCAGGGTATTTAGTAAGAAATTCGGATGAAACGTAACTTTTCATTATATAAGAGGCTACTCGGATACGCTGACACGCAGGTATCGGGCGGGCGAAAAACGGATTTCTCGCTCATCCCTGCCATGAAATACACTCCGGATTGCTCGGATTGCAGAAAAGATTAAGGCTTCTTGGAAGGTTCAGTTTTGTCGGATTTCATGGGCATGGAATCGTGATCGGCCCCGGCGGGTAGCGGGCCAACGCCGAAAGCTTTCTTCCAATAATCCTGAACATTGGGAGGAAGTTTTTCGAGACGAGTAAGAAATGCTGTGACCTTCCAGATATCGTCGTCGCTGAGAGCCTTGCTCCATGCAGGCATACCCGAGTAGCGCACGCCGGTGCGAATGGCGTAATAAACATGCCATTCCGGGTCATCCGGGGGCATGAGAATCAACTGCGGCGGGGGCGGATAAAACGAAGTCGCCAGTGGGCTGGGCTTTTCATCAAGCGTGCCGTGGCAGACCGCACAATTCATGGTGTAAATTTTCATGCCTTCGATCAGATTTTCGTCGGTCGGTGGAACGGGATTGGCGATGCGCGGCGCATGCCGCTCCATAGAAGCATCGAGAGCGCTGCTGGCGATGCGAGTCTCCCACGAGGGAGGCGTGGCGTCGGCACGAGTGGGGAACCAGCCGAAATTCACGACGGCCAAACCACCGAGCACGATAACGAGCAGCACGATAATGATGCCAAGAATAAAGTTGCGCATGGTCTTTCCGTCAGTACGCCTTTAGCTTACGCGCTTCGTTGACGATTTCACTCACCTTGGGAAGAAAAAATTCTTCCTGCGGCGGCGAAAAGGGAACGGCGGAGTCGAGGCCGGTGATGCGAACGATGGGGCCGTCGAGCGAATCGAAGGCTTCTTCGTTGATCATGGCCGCGATTTCTCCCGCGAGACCGCCGGTACGCGAGTGTTCATGCAGAATGATGACTTTGTTGGTCTTGCGAACGGTGGCAGCGATGGCTTCGCGATCGAGCGGGGAGACGGTGCGCAGGTCGAGAATTTCGACATCGATGCCGTCGTTTTTAAGAACCTCGGCGGCCTCAAGCGCAGAGTGCACCATCGCGGCATAAGTGATGATGCTGAGATTGCTGCCTTCCCTCACGATGTTTGCCTTGCCGATGGGCACGACGTAATCTTCGGAGGGGACTTCGCCCTTGATGCGGCGATAGAGATATTTGTGCTCGAAGAAAATGCAGGGATTGTTGTCGCGAATAGCGGCTTTGATGAGGCCTTTGGCGTCGTAAGGTGTCGCCGGGCAAATGACTTTGAGGCCAGGATTGTGTACAAACCACATCTCGGGATTTTGCGAATGGAACGGGCCGCCGTGGACGTATCCGCCGCTGGGACCGCGGAGAACGAGCGGCGCGGGCGCACCCCAGAGGTAGTGCGTCTTGGCAACCATGTTGGAAATCTGATTCATGGCGCAGGGAATGAAATCCATGAACTGAAATTCGGCGACGGGACGCATGCCAGTGAGCGATGCACCGAAAGCCGCGCCCACAATGGCCGACTCCGCAATAGGCGTATCAATCACGCGCTCGGCGCCAAAGCGGCCGATAAAGCCGTCGGTGACTTTGAACGCGCCGCCGTAGATACCGATATCTTCGCCGAGGCAGAAGACGGTGGGGTCGCGTTCCATTTCTTCCCAGATTCCCTGGCGGATAGCTTCGAGATAAGTAAGTTGTGCCATATGAAAGTCCTTGACCGCTGATTACTCTGATGAACGCAGATTTACAAACGCATTACTTCAAATGCACTGCCGCTTCGGTTTCTTTGAATCCGCCTGAACCTTTGCGCACTTTTGGCATGCCGTACTTCGGTTTGATGGCATGGCATCCGTCTTCGCAATAGACGCCCCCTAGAGCAGACTCGGGCGTTGGCATCGGAGAATTAACGGCGATCTCACGTTCGGCTTCGATGATCTTTTCGACTTCGGCGATTAGGTCAGCATTCTCTTTCGCACTCAGCCATTTTGTCTCGCGGACTAAGTAATTCTCAAACCGCGCAATGGGATCACGACGCTTCCAGAAATCAAATAGCGGCTTCGGAACATACGTCGCCGCATCGTGGATGGCGTGGCCTTTCATGCGCATCATCTTCGCTTCGATCATGGTTGCGCCTTCGCCGCGATGGGCGCGCTCGACGGCTTCGCGCGTGGCGTCATAGACCTGGCAGGCGTCGGTGCCGTCCACGATCACGCCCGGAATGCCGTATCCAATGGCGCGTTCAGCGAGGTCGGTGCATTTGAACTGCATTTCTGAAGGAGTCGAATAGGCCCACTCGTTGCTTTCGACAATGAGCACAAGACCAAGATTTTGCACCGCCGCGAAGTTGATGCCTTCGTAAGTCACGCCCGTGGATTGGCCGCCATCGCCGATGTAAGTGAGTACGGCAACATCGCGTCCTTGCAAACGCGCGCCCAGCGCCACGCCCGACATCACAGGAATTAAATCGCCGAGCATGGAAATCGGCGAGACCATGTTGCGCTTCTCAATATCGCCAAAGTGCGAAGTACCGTCGCGGCCCTTGGTCGGCGAACCGGCTTTGGCCATGTACTGCATCATGGTGTCGCTGGCGCGAAAGCCGCGCACCAAGAGCGACCCCTGATTACGAATCATGGGGGCGAACCAATCGTCTTTATCGAGGGCATAGGCCGAGGCGCAGGAGCAGGCTTCCTGGCCGAGGCCGAAATAAACTCCACCCACGACTTTGCCCTGCTTGTAGAGATTTTCGAGCGCAGTCTCCATGCGGCGATTGAGCAGCATGTAGCGGTAAATCTCGATGCACTGCTTTTTGTCGAGATACTTCGAGTCGCGAATTGGAGGCACCGGCGTATCGAGATCGCCGGTGACTTCGTAACGCATCTCATCGCCCTTCCGTACCTGGTGGACGGAGAAGTTTGGATGTTCGAGACGGTAGTCGGGAATTTCGTATTGGCGAAGGCTCGAATTTCGATTGCCGTTAGTGTGCGCTTTGTTCACGGTTCTATTGCCATTCGACGATGCTTTACTGCCGGATTTTTTCTTGATTGCCATGGTGAATGCTCAAAAGCTTGGTTATAAGGCCAACTCTAGATGCTAACGCGAGAGGGCGGGGTTGGGCTAGTTGGTATCAATCGCGGGCGAGGCGCCCGCGCCACATGGTCAAGCCCAGCTTTGGTCGTCTTCTTGTTGTTTGTGCATCTGGCGCAACTCTGCCGGCACTTGCATGGGCACACCAACTTTGAAGCCAAGTAGATCATCAAGCGTTTCGATCCAGAGCATCTGGCTGGAGAAGACACGTCCCATATTGCGGGAGAGAGATTCGGCGATGCCATTGAGATCGAGCGAGTGGCCAAGTTCTTTCTGCATGGAAGTCACTGGTTTGCTGGTGATGCCGCAAGGAATAATGAGATCGAAAAAGCTGAGATCGGTGTTGACGTTTAGAGCGAAGCCGTGGGACGTTACGCCACGGGAAATGTGAACGCCGAGGGCAGCGATTTTGGCTTCTTCACTTTTATCTTCATCCGAAGCAAAAAGCAGTTCCCTCGACTTTATAGGATGATTCGCAAGCGAATCATCCTGCGCCGCTCGGGATGACACGTCGGTTGGATGCGCTCGGGATGAAAGATCGTCCGGGCCGGTCCACACTCCGGTCAGCCCGGGGATGCGCCTTGTCGGTATGCCGAAGTCAGCGCAGCTGCGAATCAAGACCTCTTCCAATCCTCGTACGTACTCGATCACGCCCATGGTTGGCCGCTTATCTGAACTTGAGGGAAATCCTCGCAGATCGAAGATGGGATAGCCGACGATTTGGCCGGGGCCGTGAAAAGTCACGTCGCCGCCGCGATTCGTCTCGAAGACTTCAACGCCACGCTGAGTCAGCAATTCTGGAGAGGCGATTACATTCACGGCTTTCGCGTTGCGTCCTAAAGTGATGACCGGCAAGTGCTCGAGAAGTAGAAGAACATCGCCGATCTGGCCATCTTTGCGGAGTTCAACGAGTCGTTGTTGCAGGCGCAGGCCGGTCGAATAATCGATGGTGCCGAGTTGGAGAACGGAGATCGTCATTTTCAAAGCCGCTAGGGGATGCCTTCATGTTAAGGATACTCCCACCCCATCAGCGGCGCTCAGGCGCTGAAGCCGGGTATCGGGTTTAGGGCTCCGCCCTGCGCGATTTATTCCACGAACATGCAGTCGCCATAGGAGTAAAAGCGATATCTTGATTGAACGGCGTGGCGATAAGCTGCAAGCACATTTTCTCTTCCAGCAAAGGCGCAGACCAGCATCAACAGGCTTGATTGTGGCAGATGGAAATTTGTGAGCATGGCGTCAACAACCTGAAATTTATACCCAGGATAAATAAAGATGTCTGCCTCGCCGGAGCTCGGTTGAATTTCTGGAGATTGCGAGGCAGCATATTCGAGCGTCCGAACGGTGGTCGTGCCGACTGCGACGATTCTCCGATTCGAAAGCCTTGCACGATTGATTGCCGCCGCAGCTTCTCCGGAAATTTCGAAGTGTTCGCAATGCAATTTGTGATCTTCGACGCGGTCCACTTTTATTGGCTGAAACGTTCCCAAGCCCACATGCAAAGTAAGTTCGGCGGTTTCGATTCCGCGCGAACGAATCTTTTCCAAAATTTCCGGAGTGAAATGCAACCCAGCGGTCGGAGCTGCGACAGAGCCGCGCTCTTTTGCGAAAACTGTTTGATAGCGTTCGCGATCTTCCACGCGATCTTCCCGGCCAATATAGGGAGGCAGCGGCACATGGCCTAGTTGTTCGATACGCGCAAAAAAATCAGGAACTGAAGCAAAACGAATTCGCCGTTCGCCAAAGTCACCCCGAGCAGCCACTTCTGCCTCTAAAGCGCTATCTCCAAAATACAGACGCTCGCCGACACCCACTTTCTTTCCCGGCCGTACCAGACATTCCCATTCATTGGGCTCGCTGGAAATCTGGCGGGTAAGCAGGACTTCGATCTTTCCCTCGCCTGAGGCCCTTTTTCCAAACAAACGGGCGGGAAAAACTCGAGTGTTATTGAAAACCACCAAATCGGTTGGACGCAAAATATCAGGAAATTCAGTAAATGTGCGATCTTGCCAAGCTCCTGAAGTCCGGTTCAAACACAACATGCGCGAGGCAGAGCGCTCCGCGAGTGGCTCTTGCGCGATCAGTTCCTCAGGAAGGTGGAAGTTGAAGTCGGAAACCAGCACGTTCCGTCATTATAGTGACGATAGGCGCTAGTAGGGCCATTCGTTCATGGTCAAAATTACCGATTGTCTCCGAGGCTGCGTGTGGGTTAACATTTGCGCACTTGTTTTTGCGTAGTTCAGCCTTATGGCGAGCGAACGGCAATTTCGACGGGACATCGTCTTCTACGGCAAGATGATGCATGATCGCGGGTATGTCGCCGCCATGGATGGGAACCTCTCGATCCGGCTCGACGAAAACCGCATCCTGGTCACCCCCACCGCCATGTGCAAAGGCATGATGAAGACCTCAGACCTTGTGATTGTGGACATGGAAGGACGACGTGTCGCCGGACGGCGCAATGTGTCCAGCGAAATCGGCATGCACTTGCTGATTTACCGCCAGCGGCCCGATATTCGCGGAATTGTTCACGCCCATCCGCGCACAGCCACTGGATTTGCAGCTGCCGGCATGGCCCTTGAGCAACCGCTTGTTTGTGAAGTCGTCATCGGGCT
>JAJPHW010000051.1 GCA_021325035.1 Terriglobia bacterium | reverse complement strand
TCTTCGTTCGCTGGATTGATGACTGTAAAATCACGCCCCGCGATAGGATCTACCCATTTTCCATCGATATAAAACTGACGCCACTCTTGCATTGACAGTCCTCGCTATGAGTTTCTATGAGTACATCCTCCATTGTACCGACACCGATGATTACTGTGGGAATGCGGCGCAACTAGCGCACCATGCCCATAAAGCCAGATAATAGCCATAAGAATGAATCGCAGAAACTTTCTTCGCGGTTTGGCCTTGGCCACCACCGGAGCGCTCGCGCTGGGCGCCGACATCACTTTCATCGAGCCCGACCGTCCGGTGCTGACGCGGCTTGAAATTCCTTTGCGCCGACTCCCCCCCGCGTTTGACGGATTCACCATCGCGCAGTTGAGTGACTTTCACTACGACGAGTATTTTTCCGTCCATCCCATCAAGCGGGCCGTCGAGATGGTCAACAGCTTAAATGCAGACCTCGTCGTGCTCACCGGAGATTTCGTTTCCGAGCCGGTCTCAAAGGCTTTCGGCAATGCCAGAAAAGCCGCAAATGCCGCCGGGCCGTGCGCGGAAATTCTCCGCGGCATTCACTCGAACAACGACTTGATTGCAGTTCTGGGCAATCATGATTACGCCACCGATCACACTCGAGTGACTGAGTTATTACAGGCCCACGATATTCGTGTGCTCATCAACCACTCATTTTCCTTCGAACGCTCCGGATCTCGTTTATGGATTGCCGGCGCCGATGACAATCCCGATAGCGGCGATTTGCGGGCGACTCTTCGCGGAGTGCCCGAGAATGAAGCCACTGTGATCTTGATTCACGAGCCTGATAATGCCGAATACACGCGGCACTTTCCCGTGGATTTGCAAATCTCCGGCCACTCTCATGGTGGACAGGTCGTGTTTCCTCTCATCGGCCCTCTTTATTTGCCCGAAAATGGCCGCCGTTTTCCATGGGGATTGCACCAACTCGACGCCCTCACGCTTTACACCAACGCCGGAGTGGGCACAGTCGGATTGCCCTTTCGCTTGAATTGTCCGCCGGAAGTGACTTTGTACACTCTGCGTTGTGCGACCAGCAGCAATAGTAAAAATTCTGCCGGCTAATGGAGATGGCTTTGCACATTTTGCATGTGGTTGGCGCGCGCCCTAACTTTATGAAAGTAGCGCCTGTGCTGCGTGCACTCACCCGGCAAAAATCGGTAAAGCAAACTCTCGTCCATACCGGACAGCACTACGATGCTTCACTTTCCGATATTTTCTTCCAACAACTCGAAATCCCCGCGCCTGACGTGAACCTGGCGGTTGGTTCCGGAAGCCATGCCCAGCAAACCGCCTCCATCATGATCAGACTCGAGCCAATACTGAGTGAACGCAAGCCTGGACTGGTTCTGGTTTACGGCGATGTAAACTCCACCGTCGCAGCGGCTTTGGTATGTTCCAAGTTGCAAATCAAGATCGGCCATGTCGAGGCAGGATTACGTTCTTTTGATCGGTCCATGCCCGAAGAAATCAATCGCATCGTCACCGACCAGCTTTCAGATTTATTATTTACTCCGTCAGAAGATGGCAACCATAATCTTGAGAAAGAAGGCATTCCCACGAAAAAAATTCATCTTGTGGGAAATGTCATGATTGATTCTCTCAAGCGCCTTTTGCCGCTGGCATTGCAGAATCAGAAAAATTCCTTGCCTGCCAAGTTCGCGCTTGTCACCCTTCACCGCCCTTCGAACGTGGACGATAGCAATACCTTAAAAAGCATCTTGCAATCTCTGCAGAACATCAGCCGGCAATTGGATGTGATTTTCCCTTCGCATCCGCGCACCCGCCAACGCGTGGCAGATTTCGGATTCGACACTGGCCACATCCAATTCGTTGAACCTCTGCCTTATCTTGAATTTCTGGCAATGCAGCGTGCCGCGACGGTCGTAATCACCGACTCGGGCGGGGTTCAGGAAGAAACCACGTATCTTGGCATACCTTGTCTGACTCTGCGCGCCAATACCGAACGCCCAATAACAGTCTCCCGCGGAACAAACATTCTGGTGGGACAGGATGCGCATCGCTTGGAAGAGGAAGTTACAAAACTTTTGAACGGCAAAGCAAAGCACGGAATCGTTCCCCCGCTTTGGGACGGCCACGCCGCCGAGCGCATTGCTGATATCTTGGTTTCAAGGCAACCGGAACTTGCAAAATCGCTCCATGCATAAACGAACGGCATTCATATCCTGGAAAGGCATTTGTGAAACTTAAGCCCATTGTTGTCACCGGCGGCGCCGGATTCATCGGCTCAAACTTCATCCTGCAATGGCTGGCCAGCGAGCAATCTCCGGTCATCAATCTCGATAAGCTGACGTATGCCGGCAATCTCGCCAATCTGGAAAGCGTGGCGACCGATACCCGCTACCAGTTCGTTCACGGCGATATCGGTGACCGAAAATTGGTGGCCAGCTTACTGGAAAACCATCAGCCCTGCGCCATCGTTCATTTCGCTGCGGAAAGCCATGTGGATCGTTCCATCCACGGCCCCGACGATTTCATCCTCACCAATGTAAACGGGACCTTTGCGCTTCTGGAAGAAGTGCGGGCTTACTGCGCCACCCTCGATCCTTCTGACAAACAAAACTTCCGCTTCCTCCACGTTTCCACCGATGAAGTTTACGGATCGCTCAAGCCCGAAGACCCCGAATTTTCGGAATCCACTGCTTATGCTCCCAACAGCCCCTATTCGGCGTCCAAAGCGGCCTCTGACCACTTGGTGCGCGCTTACCATCACACATATGGCCTGCCCACGCTGACCACAAATTGCTCCAACAACTACGGCCCCTATCAATTTCCGGAGAAATTAATCCCGCTTGTCATTTTGAACGCCCGCACCGGAAAATCAATTCCTGTGTACGGCGACGGCGGTAATGTTCGTGATTGGCTCTATGTCGCCGACCACTGCGATGCCATTCGCACCGTTCTCGCAAAAGGTAGGATTGGTGAGACCTATAACATCGGGGGGGCCAACGAAAAGAAGAATTTGGATATTGTGCACACCATTTGTGCCATCCTCGATGAACTCTGCCCGAACGATCCGGTTGTGCCGCACAAGCAACTCATTAAATTTGTGCAGGATCGTCCTGGCCACGACCGCCGTTACGCCATCGATCCCCGTAAAATCGGCGGCGAACTGGGCTGGAAGCCCAAGGAAACCTTTGAAACCGGCATCCGCAAAACCATCCAGTGGTATCTCGCTCATGACGAATGGACCCGGCAGGTGACCTCCGGCGCTTACCGTCAATGGATGGCTACGCAGTATTCGCTATAACGTAACAATGTTCGCTTACAATAAAAGCTCCTCCATCGTAGAGGATTAATTGTGTATGGCTAAATATCTCATCACCGGAATTGCGGGATTCATAGGCTCCTCGCTCGCCCGCGCTCTTCTTGCCCAAGGCGACGAGGTTCGCGGTCTTGATAATCTCTCTACCGGCCACCGCGAAAACATCGAGGAAGTCGCCGGAGAAATCGATTTTCGCCACGCCGACTTGCTCGACCTTGGAGCAGTCCGCGATGCTTGCGATGGCGTAGATTACATCCTTCATCATGCCGCCATTCCATCGGTTCCCAAATCTGTTCTTGATCCCTTAGGTAGCAACGCTGCCAATCTTGATGGCACAGTGAATGTTCTCATCGCCGCGCGCGATGCCAAAGTTAAACGCGTGGTCTTCGCCGCTTCATCTTCCGCTTACGGCGATACTCCGACTTTGCCGAAGCGGGAAGACATGCTGCCCAGCCCGATTTCTCCCTACGCCGTCACGAAACTCGCCAGCGAATATTATCTGACTTCGTTCTATCGCTGCTACGGTCTGGAAACTGTTTCGCTCCGCTACTTCAATATCTTTGGTCCTCGGCAGGATCCCAGCTCACCCTACTCCGGCGTTCTCGCAAAGTTCATTACCCAAATGCTGGCTGCAGAACAGCCCACCATCCTTGGCGACGGCAAACAAAGCCGAGACTTTACTTACATTGACAATGTGATTCATGCCAATTTGCTGGCCTGCCAGGTTTCCGCTTCTGCTGTGGCGGGAAAAGTCCTCAACGTCGCTACTGGACGCCGCGTAGATCTGAACGAAACCTTCGCCATCCTCAAACAGCTCATCGGCTATAAAGGGGAAGCGGCTTACGGCCCCGAGCGCGCCGGAGATGTAAAACACTCCCTCGCCGATATGGCCAGCGCTGAGAAATATCTGGGCTACAAGCCGGTCACAGATTTTGAAGAAGGCTTGCGCCGTACCATCGCTTGGTATCGTACTCGGCAGTTGACGGCCGCTTCATAATTTTCATGCCCACAAAAAAATCTCATTCTCAACCTTCTGCCTACAAAGGCATCATCCTCGCCGGAGGCTCCGGCACGCGCCTCTATCCCGTTACCCACGCCGTTTGCAAAAGCTTGTTGCCTATCTACGACAAGCCCATGATTTATTACCCGCTCTCCACCCTGATGCTGGCGGGTATTCGCGACATCCTCGTGATTTCGACCCCGCATGATACGCCTCGCTTCGAGGAACTCCTCGGCGATGGTTCGCGCTTCGGAGTGAATTTCCAATACGTCGTGCAGCCCAAGCCGGAGGGAATCGCGCAGGCCTTTATCGTCGGCAAGAAGTTCATCGGAAACTCCTGTTGCGCCTTAGTTCTTGGTGACAACATCTTCTACGGTCACGACTTCGCCAAAAGCGTCGAAGAAGCTGTACGTCAGACTTCCGGCGCGCGCGTCTTCGCTTATCCCGTGCACGATCCCGAGCGCTACGGTGTAGTCGAGTTCGATGCCAACGGCAAAGCTCTCAGCCTGGAAGAAAAACCCAAATCGCCGAAGTCTCGATACGCGGTCACAGGCCTTTACTTCTATGATAATAACGTCGTGAGTATTGCCGAAAACCTAAAGCCATCCGCCCGCGGCGAGCTCGAAATCACCGACGTCAATCTCGAATATCTCAAGCGCGGCCAACTCGAAGTCCGCGTCATGGGCCGGGGCATGGCGTGGCTCGATACCGGCACGCACGAAGCCATGCTCGAAGCCTCGCTGTTCATTCAAACCATCGAAACCCGACAAGGGCTCATGGTCGCCTGTCCCGAAGAAATCGCTTACCGCTACGGCTACATCACTGCCGATCAGGTGCAGGCCATCGCCGAGCCGATGAAAAAGAACCGCTACGGCGCTTATCTGCTGCAAATGTTGAAGGAGAAGGTATTCTGATGAGCATCACCACCGACGTTCCCGCTGCGCGTAAGCAGTTGGCCAACATGAAAGTTCATGAAACCAAGGTTGCCGGAGTTCTTTTGCTAGAGCCCAAAGTGTTTGGCGATGAGCGCGGCTTCTTCGTGGAAAGCTACAACGAAAACTTAATGGCCGAAATTGGCATTCGTGAACGCTTCGTGCAGGACAACCACTCCTACTCCGGCTACAACGTCTTGCGGGGGCTGCACTACCAAGTTCGCCACACGCAGGGCAAACTCATCCGCGTGGTCCAGGGAGAAATCTTCGACGTTGCCGTGGATCTTCGTCGCAGCTCGCCGACTTTCGGCCAATGGGATGGCGCCATTCTCTCCGGCGAAAACAAGCGCATGCTTTGGATACCACCCGGCTTTGCCCATGGCTTCCGCGTGCTCTCCGAAGGTGCGCATGTGCTCTACAAGGCCACTGATTTCTACCATCCCGAACACGAACGCACTCTTGCCTGGAATGACTCTCACGTCAATGTCGAATGGAATTTGAGTTCTGAGCCGATCATTTCCGCGAAAGATGCGAAGGGTGTCGCTTTCGAATCCGCCGAAACATTCGAATAGACTCGGAAACCACTCCAACATTCCCGCCTTTAAGATCTGGAGTCCTACGGTACCGCCGCCGTCGCCGGATTCGAGTATGCGCTTTCCTGCCCGTTATTCACCGCAGTCGTGACGTAGTAGTATGTCGTTCCTGACTGCACCGTCGTATCCGTGAAGCTGGTTTGCGGTATCAGCGAAGAGTTCAACTTGTTGGGATAAGGCCCGCCTGAGCTCGTTCCGCGATAAATGTTGTAGCCGGAAACCTGACCGCCATCGCTCCAGGCCAGCGAAACCATCGGCGCTGTCCCCGTCCCGTTGAAAGATGCGTCCGTCGGAGAATTGGTCGCGTTGCTCGTAAATGAAACGTTTCCGGTTGAAGCTCCCGCCGATCCTGGATCAAACGTCACGGTGAAGGGAACGCTGGTGCCCGCTGTCACGGTCACAGGGAACGAAATTCCGCTGACCGAATATCCTGATCCCGCCCAATTCGCCGAGGAAATCACTACATCCGATGTGCCGGCCGTCAGAGATCCCGGCAGCGCTTTGCTGGTGTCCACTTCCACGGAGCCAAAGGTAAATGTGGATGGGGAAACTCCCAGTTGGTTCGCTCCCAGGCCGTCGCCCGAAAGCCCAATCGAAAAATTTTGATCCGTCGCATTGCTGGTCACTGCAATGTTTCCGGTCACATCGCCCGTTCCAGTCGGGGTAAAGCTCACACCGAGTGGAACACTCTGTCCCGCCTGAATCGTCATCGGCAATGACGGCTGAGTAGTGAACGAGAATCCTGCGCCGCTGATGGAAAGCTGCGACACCGTCACACTCTGTCCCTCGGAATTGTTCAACGACACGCTTCCCGTTGCCGTATGCCCAATTGAAATCGGCCCTAATGTCAGTGATGAAGGCAGCGAGGCCAGTTGCCCCTGAGAAATTCCATCCGCTTGTAGTCCGACGGATAAGCTGGAGTTCGACGCGTCGCTCTCAACCGTTAAATCGCCCGAAGCGCTCCCTGCACTGTTAGCGGTAAATGTGACGCCAATCGTGGTGTTCTGGCCCGCCGCAAGTTCAATCGGTAAAGAAGGCGTCGTGGTCAGGCTGAAACCTGTTCCACTCGCGCTGAGTTGCGTGATCGTAATGGTGGCTCCGCCGGCTGGGTTGCTCAAAACTATGCTGCCGTTGGCTTTGCTGCCAACCGTTACGTTGCCAAGATTCAAAGCGGAGGGCGAGACTCCCATCTGTCCCGCCATAATGCCGACGCCTTGCAGGCCAATTCCTAAATTCGTCGTTGAAGCGCTGGTCGCAACCGACAAGCTGCCCGTCACACTGCTTGCCTTCGTCGGCGCGAAGGTCACGCCCACGGTGGTGTTTCCATTCGCTAAAACTGTAAACGGAGTCGAAAGCGCTGAGCTCAGCGTGAAACCGCTTCCCGTGATCTGCAATTGATTCACGGTAATGCTGTCGCTTGAGGAGTTGGTCAGGGTCAAGGTGCTGGTCTTCGTCCCGCCGACCGTCACATTGCCGAAATCGATGCTGCTGACACTGGCATTCAGCCCGCTATTGGTGCCGTTGCCGTTCCCCGGCCCCGGCTGGTTGTTGGAAATACCAGTACCGCCCCCGCAGCCTGTGAGCACGCCTGCGACCAGCAACGACAACGCCATGGCAAACTTTCGGAACATGAGCAGCTGCCTCCCTCGTACGAAGCCAATTATTCCGGCTCAACCGCTCCCTTCCTAGAGTCCGGAGATTCATGGTCAGAACGAGATTGGGGCTACAACCGGCGTAACTGAATCGTGGCACGCGAGAGTATCGAACGCTTATAAACCACTGAAAAGCAATAAGTAATGCTCAATATGAACTAATCCATTTGGGCTAATTTCTTATGGGAATCTGCCCCATTCAGGTTTCCTCAGTAGGCTAATCGGAAGGGCAAAGGTTACTCTTGATTACCAAAGTCACTCTGTGGATCTTCTAACACCGCTATGGGATTACGTTCGATTGCCGAAATAAGCTCAGAACAGAGCAGCCTCATCATTCCAGATTTTCCTTAATGTGCAATACTTTGCACAATGCGCCGGCGGGCATTGTCTAAGCTGTTGATTATGCGAATCTTATGGTGGCCGGGGGGCTGCACTAATTCCCAGCATGAGTGCACTTCGCTATCTGGCCGCAATCGCACTGATCGCAACCGCAGCTTCCGCCCAGAACCTGCCGGAGGCGCCGAACAGCCGTGTTGTGGACAATAAGTTCATCACTTTGGCCTTCCTATCCACCGCGACATCGTTTTCAGACTCCTACACGACGACCTGGGCCCGCGAGAACTGGCTTGCCGGCAAGACCGGCGTTTGCAACATCGAAAAAGAATCAGCCTATCTCTATGGCACTCACCCGACACCGGGACGCGCGTACGCCGTTGCCGCGGGTAAGAGCGTCACTTCGGCGCTGGCATCGTACTACCTGCGCAAACACCACAGCCGCCTCTGGAGCCTGCCCTTGGTTGTGAATGCCACATTCGGCATGCAAGGCACCGCGCAGAACATGGTGATGTGCAACTAGCTCAAAATTTCTCTCCGTAACTCAGCAGACAAAAGTGCGGGATTAAAAAATTCCGCACTTCGTCTTTTCCGGGCTTTTATTCTTCGTTTTGGTAAGTCATTGAGTTTTCGTGCAAGTGATTGATTCTTCGTCGAGCCGAATTTTCGGGCCGCAAAATCTGGTTCGAACGGCTCCCAGAAAGGCGTCTATTTTGCGTTTTAAATGCGTTCTGGCGAGAGCTAGATCATCGGGGCGAGTTGGAGGCTGTCAAAAATTTCACGCGCTCTACGGGGCTGCAAATGCCCCTAGCGTCGGTTTCCCATTTTGGGAAATTAGAGAGACAGAAACATACGTACAGAAAGAAACTGCGCTGTGCGTTCCATCATGGGATCACCGCTATCACTTGATTGGAGAATACACTCTGTTCTCCGCCAGAATTGACCGCTGTGGTGACGTAATAGTAAGTCTGCCCAGACTTTACCGTGTTGTCGGTATAGAGCGTGGTCGGATCCAGCGAGGAATTGATTTGGGTGTACGGGCCACCGGAGACGATTCCGCGGAAGATGTTGTAGCCCGCGATCTGCGATCCGCTGCCATCCCAAGTAAGCGTCACGCTCGGAGGTGGGGGAGGGTTGTTGCCGGTTCCGGCGAGCAATTCAATCGTCGGATTATTAGGCGCGTCGCTGAAATCCAGGTTGGCTGAGGCCACACCACTTTGTTGCGGCGCGAAGGTTACAACGAAGGGTGCGGACTGACCTGGTTGCAGGGTAAAGGGGAAGTTCAGTCCGCTGGCGGAAAACTCGGAGTTGTTGATGCTGGCAGCGGTCACGGTGACCGGGCCGCCGCTGGCCGTGAGCATGGCATTCTGCTGGCTGGTTTGGCCAACATTGACCGTGCCGAAGTTAATGCTCGCAGGCGAAACGGAAAGTTGTCCGGCTCCGATTCCGCTGGCCGTCATCGGAATGGACAGCGTGCCCCGGTCTGCATAAAGGATGATCGTTCCGGTGGCATTGCCGCCTGCGGTCGGGGTAAACGTCGCAGTAAACGTGATGCTATGGCCGGGGGCTAAGACGAGGGGGAAGTTCAACCCGCTGATGCTGAAAGCCGAGCCGGATACCGATGCCGATGAGGCATTGATATAGGCGTGGCCCACGTTGGTGATGGTTTCATTTAAATTAGCGCTGTCGCCAACTTGCACGCTGCCAAATTGCAAGCTGGAGGGATTGGTCGTGACGAGGTTTCTAACCTGCGGCGCGGCAAAGGCCGGCGCGCAAACAGCCAGCAATCCGAGAGCAAGAAACCCGTTCCATTTGGACTTCAGACAACCTAACTTCAACCAGCGCAATCCAAAATACGCCACGCAAACCTCTCATGACCGTTCTGCGTGCGAACGGCGGGGGATTTGTTACCTGCAGGCGCTCAGGAAAAACTTGTTTGGCCCGAGCAGCGCCGCAAACACAGTGTGCTTGCGAGCATGGCATGCCGCATAGGTCTCAGTAGTTCTTGTTGCGTACGAAAAGTGGCGAAGTGGATTTGGTCTAGATTACACGAAATTACTGCGAAATTGGGCTTGTGGAAATTGTCCAGTTGCCTTACTGGACAAGGGAATGCAATGAATTGCACACTGGCCGACCGGGCAGTGCCCTGAAAGACGTAGTAGATGAAAGCAGTGTGAAAAGCAGAAAAATGCAGTGTGAAAACCTTACGGCGCGCGCGTGACCGGCGGGCGCATGGTTCCGGGAAGGCAGCAATTTTCAGGGCAAATATCGTGATTGGGACCGTATTTTCCCAATGCGCGGCGCGGAATGCCCGGATCCATGCGCTCGGTAACCAATTCGCGAATCATACGCACAAACAAGGGATGAGTGCCTGCGGTGGCCGCCCGGGCCATGGGCAGTTGCATCTCCTCGCATAGATTTTTCGCTTCAGTATCGAGGTCGTAGAGAACTTCCATGTGGTCGGAGATGAAGCCAATCGGTGCGAGCACAACGGCGGGAACGTTTTTCTGCTTAGCTTCCCGGAGGTAATCGAGCACGTCCGGTTCGAGCCAGGGCTGCGTCGGCGGCCCGCTGCGGCTCTGATAGACGAGACGATCGCCTGACCGGCCTAACGCTGCTGATACAAGCGCGCAAGCTTCTTCAAGTTGTTCAACATATTTCGAGCTTTGCGCCATGTTTAAGGGAATGCTGTGCGCCGTGTAGAGGACTTGCGCGCCGTTCCGCAGTTTGTTGGGCAATTCCTGCAATGTTTTCTGGATGCGGTCTGCCATCGCTTGGATAAAGTTGGGGTGATTGTAAAAAGCACGCAGCTTGCTGATTTGCGGTGCGCCGTCGCCGACTTCCTGCTGCGCGGCAGCGATGTTTTCGCGATATTGGCGGCAACCCGAATAAGAGCTGAAGGCGGAGGTAAAAAACGCCAGGGCATTCTTTACCCCGTCGTTTTTCATTCGCCGCAACGTGCCGGCGAGCATGGGGTGCCAGTTGCGATTTCCCCAATAAATGGGAAGTTGGATGTTGTTGGCTGCGAAATCTTTCTGGATGGAAGCGATGAGCTCGCGATTCTGGTCGTTGATGGGGCTTTTTCCGCCGAAGTGGTAGTAATGCTCGGCCACGGCCAACATGCGCTCGCGAGGAACGTTTTTTCCGCGGAGGACATTTTCGAGGAAGGGAATGACTTCTTCCCGTTTTTCGGGGCCGCCAAACGAAACCAGCAAAAGCGCATCAAAGGGCATCGGTGGATTTATTTTAAATGCGAATGATGCTATTCATTCTTCCTTGCCTTATTGCGAACCCTCGGTCATGCTAGGCGTGCCTATGGTGAAAACGATATATCGCGTCGCCTGGCTGGCGGTGATTGTCTTGGCTTTCTCGCCCGGGACGACTGCATACTCTGTGCTGACGCATGAGCAGGTCGTGGACTTGCGATGGGTTGACCAGATCCAGCCCCTCTTGTTGCATCGCTTTCCGGCGGCTACTCCCGACGAGCTGCGCAAGGCGCATGCGTATGCATACGGCGGTTCATTGATTCAAGACATGGGCTATTACCCGTTTGGCAGTGAGTTCTTCAGCAATCTTGTCCATTACGTGCGCAGCGGAGATTTCGTCGAAGCTTTGATCCAGGATTCATCCGATCTGAATGAATATGCTTTTTCCCTGGGAGCGTTGTCGCACTATGCCTCGGATAATGATGGTCATCCCGCCGTGAACCGCGCTGTGGCGATTGAATTCCCGAAGCTGCGAAAGAAACATGGGGATTCAGTCACCTACGCCGATGATCCCAAAGCCCACATTCGTACGGAGTTCGGGTTTGACGTGGTACAGGTGGCAAAGAATCACTATACGTCTGACAGCTACCACGACATGATTGGTTTTGAGGTATCGAAGCCGCTGCTGGAACGGGCTTTTCAGGAAACTTATGGCCTGAAGTTGGAAGACGTCTTCGGGAGCGTGGACCTTGCCATTGGCAGCTACCGCCGTAGCGTAAGCAAAGTCATTCCGGAAATGACCAGGGTAGCTTTAATCTCGCGGCACGACATGATCGTGAAAGATACGCCTGATTTCGATCGGAAAAAATTTCTCTACTATCTTTCGCGCAGCAATTATGAACATGAATGGGGAACGCAATACCGCAAGCCTGGATTGGGTGCGCGGGTAATTGCATTTTTTCTCGACCTTGTGCCAAAAATCGGGCCCTTTAAGGCCGTCCACTTTCAGGTTCCCACCAAACAGACAGAAGACATGTACATCAAGAGCGTGGATGAAACCGTGGAAAGCTATTCTGTCCTTCTTCGAGAGGCTCGCGACGGAAAAGTGGATCTTCCCAACCGCGATTTTGACACCGGTCGGGAAACGAGGGCGGGGGAGTATATCTTGACCGACAAGACTTATGCGCAATTGCTCGACGAACTGACGAAAAAGTCGTTGAACACGGTCACGCCCGAGCTGCAGAAAAATGTTTTAACGTTTTATGGAAACCTGGACGCCCCGATCGCAACCAAGAAGAACGCAAAGGACTGGCAGAAATTGCAGGACGAGTTGAAACAGCTGAAAGGGGTTACGCCAGTTTCATCCTAGGGCCACGACATGGCAGAGACAATTTCGTCAAAGTACAAACCTGGGCCGCCGCTCGACCAATTTGTGGATTGCTTCTGGTATTGGGAAAGCCCGCCAAGCGCTCATGCTAAAGAACGGCTGATGCCGAATGGCGAGCCGGGAATTGTATTCAATCTACGCGACAATCCATTTCGAATTTACGATGCGCAGGATTTGAATCGCTTTTCATCATACGGAACCGCGGTGTTTTCCGGAGCGGGGACGGAAGGGTTCGTGATTGATACCGACTGCGAAGAGTGCGTATTCGGGATCCAGTTCAAGCCGGGCGGGGCGTTTCCGTTTTCTAAAGTTCCGGCTTCGGAGTTCGCGAATCGTTCCTTGCCGCTCGACGATTTATGGAGGCAGAATACGGCGCAGATGCGCGACCGATTGTTAAGCGCCGCCACCGTAGCGCAAAAAATCTCGGTCGCTGAGGCTTGTCTGCTGCAACAACTGGTTCGCCCGCTGGAGCTTCATCCGGCAGTGCGGTTTGGAGTGAACAAATTTTGCCGTGCGCCGCACCTGATTTCGGTTTCTTCGCTGATAGAGGAAACTGGTCTGAGCCAGCGCCATTTCATTGATACTTTTCGCCAACAAGTTGGGCTGACGCCAAAAGCTTT
>JAJPHW010000216.1 GCA_021325035.1 Terriglobia bacterium | reverse complement strand
AGCCTGAAATCAGTCCAACCACGATTGCATAAATCATATTTCCTCCGCGCGGCGTAAATTTCTTTACCGGGTTTGCCGCAGGCGCGAAGAGTATGCCTTTGAAATAGGGAATGTCAAGCCGGAAAGCGAAGGGGGCCGGGATGAGCGCGGAAGATGAGCGTTCTTGGTTTCTATGGAGTATTTATAGGGAAGTGGGCCAAACGCACGATTGTTGTGTCGCAAATGCGCGACACTTCGCGCGGCCCACCCGGGTCCTTCGACTCGCGCAAAAACGGCGCTCGCTCAGGATGACAATTAATTATTTTTTCGCGGCGGCGGAAAAAGGAAGGTTGATTTCCATGCCTTCGGCGGCGGCCCGCACTTTGGGGTAGTGATTGCGTGCTTCTTTGACGACGCTGTCTATACATGCGTCAGTGTGTTCGGGATCATGATGAAAGAGAATCAATTCTTTCGCACCACTCTCCATGACAACGTTCACGGCTTCCCGCCAATGACTGTGGCCCCAGCCGCGTCGGCGGGCTGCGTACTCTTCCGGAAGGTATTGCGCGTCGTAAATTAGAATGTCCGCACCTTCGGCGAGCTTGCGCACGCTTTTGTCGAAAGCTGCGTCGCCAGGCTCGTTATCGGTGGCGTAGACTACGACGCCTTCTTTGGTTTCGATGCGGAATCCCATACATCCTTGGGGATGATTTAGCCATGCCGTCTTGATAGTGATGTCGTCCAGCTTCAGCTTGCCTTCTTCAATGTTGTAAAAGTCATATTGCGACTTCATTTCCGTCATGGCGACGGGAAAATACGGTGTCGCCATCTGCTCTTCGAGCACGCTTTTCAAGCTGCGCGTGCGGCTGGAGCAGTGAAAAATAAACTTATTCTCTGGCTTGTCGTAAAGCGGCCCGAAAAAGGGAAGGCCCTGAATGTGGTCCCAATGGAAGTGTGAGACGAAGACATGCGCGCGGACTGGACGTGGGCCGAACTCGTGGCGCAGGCCCATCCCGAGCGAGCGGAAACCGGTACCACAATCGAAGACGTAGATCTCGTCGCCGAGACGCACTTCGACGCAGGAGGTGTTGCCTCCGTAACGCATGTTTTCCGCGTGAGGAGTCGGGGTTGAACCGCGCACTCCCCAGAACTTAACCCGCATAGGCCCCCATTTGAGCGAATGCCGAACACATTCATCTTCCGATGGTAGGCCAATTCCGTCAATTCTTTAGGAGGTTACCGCGGTGGGGGGCACGGATTGCTGGTTACTGTCGCCCCTATAATGAAAAGCGTGCTACTCCCTGACTTCAAAGAGTTTTACCGGCTGGCGCGGCAACACACCATGGTTCCGGTGGTGAAATCGGTAACCGCCGATTTGCTGACGCCGGTTTCGGCGTTTCTGGCGATTGCAGAAAAAGAGCGCGAGGCGTTCCTGCTGGAATCGGTGGAGCGCGGCGAACAGATTGGGCGCTACACATTTCTGGGAGTGCGGCCTTACATGAAGATGGAGGCCGTGGACGGGCGAATTTTGATTACGCGCGGCAAACGGCAAGAAGAGCGGCAAGGGCGCGCAGTGGAGGTCTTGAAGGAATTATTGCAAGCGCACCGTCCTGCGACAATTCAGGGATTGCCGCCGTTTACGGCTGGCGCAGTCGGTTATTTTGCCTACGACAGCGTGCGGCAATTGGAAAACATCGGTGAGCATGCGAAAGACGATTTGAATCTTCCCGATTGCACCTTGATGTTTTTTGATCGGCTGCTGGCATTTGATCATCTGCGGCATGAAATTCAAATCATCGCGATGGCCGATGTTTCCCAGGAAAGTCCACGCGCGGCATATGCGCGAGCGCTCAAAGATATTGCAGCCCTCGAGAAGAAGCTTTCGGTACGGCTTCGCGGGTCCCGCGCTTCAACCGCACCCAAGGCCAAACTTAAAATCCATACAGGAACCAGCAAACAACGGTTCATTGAATCGGTCGAACAAGCACGCGAATACATTGCCGCTGGAGATATTTTTCAGGTAGTGCTTTCGCAGCGGTTGGATTTTGTTCCCGAAGTTCCGCCGTTTGATATCTACCGAGCACTGCGGACGGTGAATCCGTCGCCTTATATGTATTTTCTGCGCATGGGCGACACGCACGTGTTGGGATCATCGCCGGAGATGCTGGTACGGGTAACAGGGCAAAAGCTCGATTACCGGCCGATTGCGGGGACGCATCCTCGCGGAAAAGATGAAGCTGAAGATAAGCGCCTCGCGGATGAGATGCTGCACGACGAGAAAGAACGCGCCGAACACGTGATGCTGGTGGATTTGGGCCGAAATGATCTTGGGCGGGTGAGTGAATACGGGTCGGTGAAGGTGCGCGACTTGATGTATGTCGAGCGCTATTCGCACGTCATGCATATTGTTTCGGCGCTGGAAGGAAAGTTGCGTGAAGGCTTCAGCGCTCTGGATGCCTTTGCGGCGTGCTTCCCTGCCGGAACTTTGAGCGGCGCGCCGAAAGTACGGGCGATGCAGATTATCGAAGAGCTGGAGCCGACACGACGCGGCGTTTATGGCGGGTCGGTGCTCTATGCCGACTTCGCGGGAAACCTGGATTCCTGCATTGCGATTCGGACCATGCTGATGCAAGGTAAAAAAGCATATCTGCAAGCAGGCGCGGGCATCGTGGCCGATTCGAACCCCGAGAGTGAATATCTCGAGTGCATGAACAAGGCGAAGGCGGTACTGCGAGCAGTGGAGAAGGCGAGAGGGTAGGCGTTCTGGAGAACAGACGAACCCATGGTAGTGCCAAAAGCAGCGCGAATCTGGGGCACCAAGCCAAGAGGATTAGAGCTTGGGCTAAATATTAAGCTGAACCGCACGCCCGGTGCTAAGCTAGCTGTCGTTTAGAATCCGTTTCCCGATGGAACATATTCTTCAGTGGATTCCCGCCGAAGCCGTCAAAATCCTGCTGGTATTGTTTCTCTCTTTCCTCGTCGGACTGGAGCGCGAAGAGCGCACCAAGCCAGGCGAGAATTATTCTTTCGGGGGTGTCCGGACATACCCCCTGATTGGCCTGATTGGCTACTCGATGGCTTTGCTAGCGCATGGCGAAGTGCTGCCCATCGCTGTCGGATTCGCAGTGGTGGGTGCGTTCCTCTGGCTTTCATACCAACATAAACTTTCTGTTTCCGGCATGGCGGGAGCGACCACGGAAGCCTCGGCGCTGCTGACCTTTCTGGTCGGCGGCTTGGTTTACGCGGGCGATTTTTGGATTGCGACGACCATCACCGTGGCCAGCATGTTTCTGCTGGAGTTGAAAGTCAGACTCGAAGGCTTGAGTAAGAAAATTCCGGCAGAGGAAATTCTGACCTTCACGAAATTTCTGTTGTTGACGGCGGTCATTTTGCCCGTGTTGCCAAACCAGGCGTTTGGGCCGTTCCAGATTAATCCCTTCAAAATCTGGCTGGTGGTGGTCGCGGTGAGCGCGATCTCCTATGGAAGCTACGTCCTGCTGACGGTGAGGGACGCGAGCCTATTGCTCTCGGGCCTGCTGGGAGGACTCTATTCTTCGACCATTACTACGGTGGCACTGGCGAAAATGTCGAAGGAAGAGAATCGCGATCACATGTTCACGGGCGCGATTGTGCTGGCCTCGGGCGTAATGTACCTGCGGATTCTGCTGCTGGTAGCGATTTTTAACCGGCAGCTTGCGGCGGCGCTGGTCGCGCCATTTCTGGCGTTGTCAGCGCTGGCGTTAATCGCTGGATGGCTGTGGTCGCGACGTTCGGATGAGACCAGCGCATCGAGCTTCGACTTGCGGCCGAAGAATCCTCTGGAGCTGGGGTCGGCGTTATTGTTTGCCGGACTATTTCTGGGCATTTCGGTGATTACGCGGCTGGCGGCGGAGCATATGGGAAGTGGCGGAGTACTCGGATTGGCCAGCATTATGGGCGTGAGCGATGTGGATCCATTTATTTTGGGGATGACGCAAACCACGGGACCGCATATTTCGTTGACGACCGCAGCGGCGGCGATTGTGATCGCCGTGACCAGCAACAACATTATCAAAGGAATTTATGCCTACATCTTCGGGAGCCACAAAACCGGGCGCATGGCACTGGGACTATTAGTTGCGCTGGCGATTATTGGGTTATCACCGTTGCTGTGGCTGTATCGGGTAGGGTGAAGGGCACCAGCATGCCGAGGCAAGGTACGATATATGGTGGTATAATGGTGGTATAATGATAGTATGAAAGAGAAGACATCTATCACACTGTCGCGGGATGTCTTAACCCATATTGATAAGCTGGCTGGAACCAAGGCTTCCCGCTCCGCATTCATTGAGGCTGTGCTGCGCGATTATCTAAAGAAACGCGCCCGGGCGGCCATTGAAGCTCGCGATCTGGCGCTGATCAATGCGAATGCAGACAAGTTGAATGCGGATGCGGAAGATGTCCTCGAGTATCAGCACTTGGATTGGTCGGATGGTGTGGTTGAATCGGAATGAGGGGATTTCGCAGAACGCGGAGGTTCATTGAGACGCGGGGAACTTTATCGTGTCTACAAACCGTCGGGCGATGCCAAGTTGTATCGAACCTTCGTCGTGGTGAGCCGGCAGACGCTGGTCGAGTCGAGGTTCTCGACCGTAATTTGCGCTCCGGTGCTTAGCGAGGCGGAAGGACTATCCACGCAAGTCCCGATCGGCCCTGAAGAAGGTTTAAAACATGCAAGCTGGGTCATCTGTGACAATCTTGCCAGTCTTCGCAAGAGCGCTCTTACCCAATATATTGGCTCTCTCTCGCACGAAAAGCTGTCTGCGATGAACAACGCTTTGAAGATTGCGCTCGGCCTGGATTGACAGCCTTAGTTCGAGGGTTTCATCCAGTTCTCGATTAATTTCTTTCCTGCTTCGGTGAGCACGCTTTCGGGATGGAATTGCACGCCTTCGATGGGAAGACGCCTATGGCGGAGTCCCATGATGGTGCGGCTGCTGTCTTTCTCGGTGGTCCAGGCGCTAACTTTTAAATCTTTAGGCAGGCTTGATTCTTCGACGATGAGGGAGTGGTAGCGGGTCGCAGTCATGGGTATGGGAAGTCCCTGAAAGACGCCGTTGTTGTCATGCAGAATGGCGCTGGTTTTGCCGTGCATGAGATGGGGGGCGCGGATGACTTTGCCGCCGAAAGCTTCTCCGATGGCCTGATGGCCGAGGCAAACGCCGAGCACAGGAACTTTGCCGGCAAAATGGCGGATTAGTTCTATGCTGATGCCGGCTTCGGCTGGTGTACAAGGGCCGGGGGAAATGAGAATCCGCTTGGGATGGAGCTTGGCAACGTCTTCGACGGTGACCTGATCGTTTCGACGAACGACAATCTCTTGACCCAACTCCCCGAGGTATTGCACCAGATTGTAGGTGAAAGAGTCGTAGTTATCGAGGACGAAGACCATGCGTTCATTATCCCATTTTGCCGATTGTTTCCCTGATACGCTTAAGCGCGTCAATTTTCAGCAATTCTTGCGGCACGGCTGAAGCAGTGCCCTGCCCTAAGAAGTGCCTGACATTGGCCCTTGGCGACCTTGACAGCGGCGACGTAAACCGCCATGCTAGAGTGCTTTACGGAGGTTGCATGGCGGACGAGCACGATACCGAGCAGGACAACGAAGAAAAGCGCAGTACACGGCGTTTTCCTTTGCGGCTACCGCTTTCAGTAAACGCCGAAAATGCCGCTGCCGGAAGCGCTGAAACCCGTGATGTAAGCGCGCGGGGTGTGTGTTTCTTCGTGGATTCGGCCATCGCCACCGGCTCGGGCATTGATTTCACACTGACCCTGCCACCGGAGATTACGCTGACGGAGAGCATTCGGGTACGCTGCCGAGGCAAAGTGGTGCGGGTGCAAGACGAGGCTCCAAAGGGAAAAGTCGCCGTGGCCGCAGTCATTGAAGAGTACGAATTCCTCCCGTAAACCCAGCGGAAAGACGTTGAATCTCCTACCGCATCGTTGGTTGTTCTCCCCGTT
>JAJPHW010000157.1 GCA_021325035.1 Terriglobia bacterium | reverse complement strand
TTTGCGATCGCTACGGTCGGCGTTTTGATCGGATTCAGCCTCGTCGGATGCACAAGGCATTTAACCAACGATCGTCTCACCGGCGAGTATCGCGTTAGCGGAGACTGGGGCAGATCCGTGCTGATACTTAATCCGGACGGTACATTTGCGCAGAAGCTGATTACGCGCGGAAAAGACATCAAGAGTATTGAAGGAAAATGGCGGGTGCTCGACAACGATAGCCATGCCTATACGAGAGTAATTGCTTTTCAGCCATTCATAAACATGGTGGCCGACCAGATGGGCGCGATTGCTCCAAGTGCTACCTGTACTGTTGAGGCCGTGGGCTTTCGAAGTGTTTGGATAGATGTCGATAACGACGCCGGTACTACATACAAGAAGTGGTAACGGATAAATGGGCCTCAAAAAACCAGGGGCACATATCTTCACACGCAATATCCTTCGGCCCACGATGAAAAGCGCGGGCTCTCAGGATGACAAGGCCGTTTATATTTTTAAGCCATAACATTCAACAATTGACATTTTTTGTAAGCGAAGTGCCGCAGAGAAAAACAATTCCACTTTTTGACCCGCCGTCCCAATAGGGGCGTAATGCAATCAATAACTTAGAAGTGGTGCGGAGGCCGTTCAATGGCCCGCCAGATGCACTATTTCACTACGTAACATCGCAGGCAAACGCGAGGGTAATTAGCGGTAATCGAGTTTGCGGCGAAACTTTGGTAACCGGGCGGAAAATTTTGTCCCCAATGAGCACATCGGCTGGGTTAGAATCACGGCTCGCAGGAAACGCCACTGTAACTTTTAAGGAATGGTTCCACTTCGTGCGGATGGGAAAACTAAGTCTTAAACAAAATTCTGGCCTGTATCTGATGCTTCTAATTCTCGCTGTGTGTTCACCAGCGATGGCTATGCGCCGCGTGCCCGCGCATCACCTGCAACGAGTAAAGGGACATCATGGGCGTTTTCGCCGGATGTTCTGGAACCCGGTGTTCCGTCCTTCGCACGAGTCACTGTTGCGGCAGAACGAAGAAATTGACCGCATGGAACTGCCGCGCATCCAGAATGAAGAAGAGTTGGAACAGTACAAAGCCAGTGGCGATTTAGTTCCCATTAACGCCAGCGAAGCGCTGCGCTTCGATCCACGACTTTCAGAAGACCGCCGCTATTGCCGGCCCTGGACGCGCGATTTTGTTGAGGACTTGAGCGAAGCCTACTACAAACGCTTCCACGAACAGATTCAGGTGAACTCGGCGGTGCGGACGGTGCAGATCCAGAAGAAACTACGCCGGCACAACCGCAATGCTGCTCCGGAAACTGGCGAGACCGCTTCGTCGCACCTTGCTGGAATTACCGTTGATCTTCAGCGCCGCGGCATGACCAAGGCGCAAGTGCAGTGGGTGGAACAATATCTGGTGCCGCTGCGCGATGCAGGGTTAGTGGAACCGGAAGAGGAACGCAACCAGTGGGTATTCCACATCGCGGTTTCAGGGCGTTATGACGATTGGCGCGCCGGAAAAGACTCGGTCGCCAACAACAGCCAGGTCAATAGCGGTTCATCCAATCAGGACTTCTCTTTTTCCTGGGACAAGACCAATGTCTCCCTCGACCAGGACGCCAGCATTCTGCGCGAGCCGTAACGGTTCGCTTCTGGAATAGAATCTTGCATGCTCATTTTAATGGCGGGACTTCCCGGCAGCGGCAAGACCACGCTCTGCCGGGAACTTGCCTCGCGCCTCTCCGGTGTAGTTTTAAATAAAGACGACATTCGCACCGCGTTGTTTTCGCCGGAGCTGATTGAATATTCGACCGAGCAGGATGATTTTTGCCAGAAAGTCATGCTCGAAACAGCGGAATATATTTTTGCTAAACATCCTGAGCTGCGAGTGTTCCTGGATGGGCGGACATTTTCAAAGAGCTACCAGATCAAGCAAGCGATCGCGGCGGCGGAGGCTTTAAAACAGCCCTGGCGGATTTTGGAATGTGTTTGCAGCGTTGAAACCGCCCGGCAGCGATTGGAAGCGCAGCTGGGAGAACATCCGGCGGCGAATCGGGATTATGCTTTGTACGTGCGGATGAAGACTGGGTTCGAGGAGATCACAAGCAAGAAGACCATTATCCCAACCGAACAGACGTTGGGAGTCTGTGTTCAACTGGCTCAAGCGGCGTTGGGATAAACAAGCAAATTCTCTTCTACTGTCGTACAATTTTTAGTTCCTTCCATTCCATGGGTATGCTTTGAGGCATCCCGTACAGGAGTTCTTATGCGCAATTTTGTCATCGGTTTGGCGGCAAGTTTTGTTCTCGCTACACCCGCTGGAGCCCAAACCAAAGCCCCGGCGCCGTCCGCTCCCGCGGAGCCGACGGCAGTGATTGAAACTACGGCTGGAAACATGACTTGCACGCTGTTTCCCGATAAGGCGCCCATCGGCGTGGCCAATTTCATCGGACTGTCGAATGGAACCAAGGATTGGACCAGCCCCGTCACCCACCAGAAGAAACATGGCGTGCCGCTGTATGACGGCACGATTTTTCACCGCGTCATTCCCAACTTCATGATTCAGGGCGGTGATCCCAAAGGCGACGGCACGGGAGATCCAGGATATAAGTTCGTCAACGAGACTTCACCGGATTTGCAGTTTGACCGTCCGGGACGCCTCGCCTACGCTAACTCCGGCCCAGACACGAATGGCTCACAGTTCTTTATCACGGAAATTGGCTATCCCAGCCTGAACGGCGGCTACACAATTTTTGGGCAGTGTGACGACGCAGCTGTGACGCTTGTGAAGGAGATCGCACGCATGGGACGGGACTCGAATGACCGCCCCTACCGGCCAGTTGTCATCAAGCACATCACGATTTCAGGGACTGGCGCTGCCAAAACTCCGGCGGCAAAAGCTGCGGCTACTGCCAAGACCTCCAAGACCATGACGAAGAGCAATTAAGTAATGCTGCGTCAGTACGATGAACCCGCACGAGCGGGGACGCTCGCGCCTATATTGAATCAGGAAGGATTTTCATGACACGCCAACCCGGCACTTATGCAGTATTTGATACTTCTGAAGGCACGATTGTGTGCCGTTTGTTTGAGAAAGACGCTCCGAAGACGGTGGCCAATTTTGTTGATTTGGCCGAAGGCAAGCGGGAGTGGACGCATCCGGTGAGCCACAAGAAAAGCAAAGACCGTTTGTATGACGGAACGATCTTTCACCGTGTGATTCCCAACTTCATGGTTCAAGGCGGAGACCCAGCAGGTACGGGCTTCGGCGGCCCCGGATACCAGTTCGAAGACGAGACCAAAGGCTCCCCGCATCGTTTTGATAAGCCGGGCAAGCTGGCCATGGCCAATGCCGGACCTAATACCAACGGCTCGCAGTTCTTTATCACCGTTGCGCCGACGACTTGGCTGACGGGCAATCACACGATTTTCGGCGAAGTGGTGGAAGGCTACGACGTGGTCGAAAAAATCGTGGATACTCCGCGAAATAAGCAGGACAAGCCTCTGAAGGATGCGGTGGTGAAGTCGGTCACCATTGAGCGGGCGTAAATTAGCGATTCGCCAGAATCTTGATTTCGGGAGCTGCGATCAGCTTGTCGTCGCCGGTGACGAGGGTGAGGTTAAAGACTTTGGCTGAAGCGGCAAGCCAACGGTCCGCAGGATCGGCATGCGCAAGTAGCAGCGATTCTGTTTCGAACGCCACTTCCGTGGTCAGCGCGGCTTCCTGCAATCCTAGCTTTTCAATGGTTTGGCGAGCCCACCTCACTGGATCCGCATTAAGCCGCACTTTTCCTTTTCCGGTCAGCATTAGCAACTCCCACACGCTCATAGGCGAAAGCCAAAGCTGATTGCGCGAGTCATCGAGCGCTTGGCCAACTCGCCGTGAAAGGCGGGCGGGCTCCAGTGTGAGCCATATCCAGATATGCGTATCGAGGAGGAGATTCATTCCCGGGCAGCATCCCATTCGCTCTCAGGACTGATGGGCCCGACGATATCCCCCAGAATCTCTCCGGTTCCAGCCATGCAGCCCAGCCGCCGACCGTTAGATTTTTCCGGGGATGGTGGAAGCACTTCGGCTACAGGCTTGCCGAAGCGCGTTACACGAATGGGCTTGCGCGTTTTGCGGACCTCTTCGAGAATGCCTAGGCACTTGGC
>JAJPHW010000106.1 GCA_021325035.1 Terriglobia bacterium | reverse complement strand
TCGTTCCGCTCCCTGAATCCATAAACGGCTAACAGTGTAACTCCCTTGCGCCTTGCCATGAAAAGCTACATAAAGAATAATCCTCATACCCAATCAGATGATGGCAATGAATGAGCCCGTCAATCGAGTTCCTGCGCGACGGTGGAGAATAGCCTTCCTGTTGTCACTCGGAGTTTTAGTCGCTTTTCTCGATCGAGTGAATCTTTCGGTTTCGCAGGACGCTCTGCATGCCTCTTTCGGTATTTCCCTTGTCACCTTCGGATATCTTTCCAGCGCGTATAGCTGGACATACGCTCTCATGCAAATGCCAGCTGGGGCGCTACTCGATCGCTGGGGTGTGCGCCGCGTAGGACGGATCGGTTCTCTATTGTGGAGTTTTGCTTCATTTGCGGCAGCCGCTTCCACGGGAGTTGTCAGCTTCCTGCTCGCACGCTTTCTTCTTGGAATCGGTGAATCACCGGTATTCCCAGGCAATGCCAAGGCGCTCGGATATTGGTTCCCGGAAAATGAAAGAAGCCTGGCGACTGCAATCACTGATTCCGCCGCAAAGTTCTCGACTGCGATTGGTATCCCATTTCTGGGTGTAATCTTGTTGCGCTTTGGCTGGCGGTGGAGCTTCTTCGTGACCGGAATCATCAGCCTTGGATACTTCGCATTGTTTTATCGCGTATATCGAAATCCTGGTGAAGATAAAAATCTTACGGCGCAAGAGCGTGAATTGATTTTGACAGGAAAGGGACAGCAGGAAGTTCAAGCGAAAGATGTAGAAGCCGCGCCGTTAAGTTATTTACTCCGCCAACCCAAAGTGCTCGGTTTGGCATTCGGCTGGGCGGCCTATAATTACACCTTCTTTTTGCTGCTTACCTGGCTGCCAACCTATCTTTCGCTATCTTTGCATATTGATTTGCTACATTCGGCTCTTTACACCAGCGTGCCGTGGCTGGTTGCGACGTTTCTTGATCTCCTCATCGGTGGTTGGCTCGTGGATGCGCTCATCCGCAAAGGGCATGATTCAAATCGGGTGCGGCAAGCTGTTCTGATCGGCGGGACCGCGATGGGCTTGGGAATTCTCGGCGCGGCTCATGCCGGCTCGGCGATAGAAGCGCTTTTCTGGATTAGCATTTCTTTGGGTGGATTGGCTGCGGCCGCGCCTGTAGCCTGGACCGTACCATCGTTAATCGCACCGAAAGATAGTGTTGGCAAGGTTGCAGGAATCGCGAATTGTTGCGGGCAGGTATCAGCCATATCTGCGCCTGTGGTCACAGGCTATATTGCAACCATCACGCATGAATTCGCCTCGGCTTTCATCACTGCCACCGTCATTCTGCTGCTTGGCATTGCCGGCTATGCTTTTCTGCTGGGGCGAATTGAGCGCATTGCCGAGCCAGCATAGGAAATTTGTGAGGATGCTATGAAAGAAACCTGGCGTTGGTTCGGGCCACAGGACCCGATCACGTTGCAAGATATCAAACAAGCTGGTGCGACTGGTATTGTCACGGCGTTGCATCACATCTATCGCGGCGAAGCCTGGCCGCTCGATGAAGTCCTCAAACGTAAAGCCGAAATTGAAGCAGCCGGCCTCGAGTGGTCTGTGGTCGAGAGCATTCCTGTCCATAATTCAATTAAGCTGCAATCGGCAGAACGCCAAAAATATATCGCTGCATGGAAAGATTCTCTTCATGCAATCGCAAAAGCTGGCATCAAAATCGTTTGCTACAACTTTATGCCAGTCGTGGATTGGACGCGCACAGATTTACGCTGGCAATTGCCCAGCACCGCGTATGCGCTTCGCTTCGATATGACCGATCTCGCGGCCTACGATTTGTTCATTTTGCAGCGTAAGAATGCAGAAAAAGACTATAGCAACGGACTGGTCAAATCCGCACAGAGCCGATTGAATCAAATGTCTGGTGATCGGCGCGATGATTTGGAGCGCACCATTATTGCGGGTTTACCCGGCGCGGAAGCATCTTATGATCGCAAGGCTTTTCGCAAAATGCTTGAAGAGTACAAAGGCATGTGCGCCGACGATTTGCGTTTGGCACTTGCCGCTTTTTTGCAGGAAGTCGTACCGGTTGCGCAGGAACTCGATGTCCGTCTCGCTATTCATCCAGATGACCCGCCGTGGCCGCTCTTTGGCTTGCCGCGTGTGGTTTCGACCAGCGCGGATGCGCGCAAGATTCTCGCAGCATCCGATGCCCAAGCCAACGGCCTGACATTCTGCGTAGGTTCCTACGGTGCGCGGGCCGACAACGATTTGCTCGCCATGGTTCGCGAATTCGGCCCCCGAATTCATTTTGCGCATCTGCGACAGGTTATGCGGGAAGCAGACGGGTCATTTTATGAAGCAGAACACTTGCGTGGCAGCTCTGATATGGCGGGCGTGATTCGGTGTTTACTGGAAGAAGAAACACGGCGACGAAGTACAAACCAGCCGGATCACGAGATTCCTATGCGCCCCGACCACGGGCATCTTCTTTCGGCTGATGTGAATAAGAATGTGAATCCAGGCTATTCGTACCTCGGCAGACTGAAAGGGCTTGCGGAACTCCGTGGCCTCATTCACGGTTTGCAGCATTCCTGATACGAGAAGCCTTTATTTGACGTGAGATAATGCGGTCACGCGCTGTGGCCCCGTAGCTCAGTTGGATAGAGCAGCAGTTTCCTAAACTGTTGGTCGGCGGTTCGACTCCGCCCGGGGCCTCCACGCATCCCTCCAAAAAACGGAGGGTACGATCTGTTGTTGCTGTATCAAAGCTAGAACGGAATATCCTCATCGCTAATCGGGCTCGAGGGAACGGTTTCCGGTTCGGGCGTACGCTGGTCGAAATTGTTGCCGCCTGATGAAGATGCTCCTCGCGATCCGCCAAAGTCTCCGCCGCCTTCACCCCGGCCACCGAGGAGGACCAGGTCGCTGGCCACCACTTCGGTCATATATTTCTTTTGTCCGCTGGTTTTGTCATCCCAGGAGCGGGTCTGCAAGCGGCCCTCAATATAGACTTTGCCACCCTTTTTGAGATATTCCCCGGCAATCTCGGCGAGACGCTGCCAGAGAACGACATTGTGCCACTCAGTGCGATCCTGCCATTCGCCACTCTTGTCTTTGAACCGCTCATTCGTCGCAATCGTCAGCTTTGCGACTGGCGTACCTTGCGGGGTGTACTTTACCTCTGGATCTTTGCCCAAATTCCCGACCAGAATGACTTTATTGACGCTTTTACCTGCCATAACGCTACTCCTTCTGCCTATTTTTGCTGAATGTGCTGCCCACTATACCAGAAATGGCGTGTCGCGCCTGTGATGGCCAACCAAGCTGATTGTGACACAACTGCGGGCCAATATCGACGACTTGCCATATATAATGGCGCACAATCAATGCCGCTCTCCTCTGGCACAAAACTAGGCCCCTACGAAATCATCTCCCCGCTCGGTGCAGGCGGAATGGGTGAAGTTTATCGTGCCAAAGATACCCGCCTCGATCGCATCGTCGCCATCAAAGTTCTGCCCGCTCATCTTTCTTCCAGCCCGGAATTGAAACAGCGCATGGAGCGCGAAGCCAAGGCCATTTCTGCGCTTCAGCATGCCAACATCTGCACTCTCCACGACATCGGCTCGCAGAACGGCACCGATTATCTGGTCATGGAATTTCTCGAGGGCCAGACTCTCGCCGAGCGCCTCGCCAAAGGCCCGCTGCCAATTGATCAAGTTTTAAAGATTGGCACGGAAATCGCCCAAGCGTTGGAGAAAGCCCATCAACAAGGCATCATCCATCGCGATTTGAAGCCGGCCAACATCATGCTGACCAAGGCTGGCGCCAAGCTGATGGACTTCGGCCTCGCCAAGCCGGAGTTGTCGGTCGCCTCGAGCTCCATCGGCCCGCTCACGCCTTCCACGCCAACCATGAATCTGGCTTCGCTCACCTCGGCTGCTTCGCCGCTCACAGAAAAAGGTTCCATTGTGGGCACGTTCCAATACATGGCTCCCGAACTTCTGCAAGGCGCGGAAGCCGACGCTCGCACCGATGTTTTCAGTTTCGGCTGCGTCCTCTATGAAATGATTACCGGGCACCGCGCTTTCGAAGGCAAATCGCAGCTCAGTGTATTCACCGCCATTCTAGAAAAAGATCCCGATTCCATCACCGTCAGCCAGCCGCTGGCCCCGCCCATGCTCGATCGCGTAGTCCGAGCCTGCCTCGCCAAAGATCCCGCTGACCGCTTTCAGTCGGCACACGACATCGCCATGGACCTGCGCTGGCTCGCGGACTCTACCGGCGGGATGCTCGCCGAGAAGCCAACACAATTCAACAAGTCTTGGGCAGCCAGGTTCGCCGCAATGCTTCTCGCACTCGTTGCGCTCGCCGGATTCGCCGGCTACCGCTGGGCCATGTCCTCAGAAGAGTCGGTCTCACTGCACGCCGAAATCCCACCCCCGGAAAAATTTGCTCTCGATACCACTGGGGATTCCGGGGGCATGCCCGTGCTCTCTCCCCAAGGAGACAAGATCGCCTTCGTGGCTCACTCCGGCGACACTAAGCTGTTGTGGGTGCGTCAACTGAATAGCGACACGGCGCAACAACTCGATGGCACCCAGAACGCGATGCATCCATTCTGGTCGCCGGATGGCCGCTACATCGGGTTCTTCGCGAACGGCAAACTGGCCAAAATCGCAGCTTCTGGCGGCCCCATCGCGGTGTTGGCCGACGCTCCCAACTCGCGCGGCGGCACCTGGAGCGCCAACGACGTCATCGTCTTCGCGCCGGATTATGTCGGGGGACTTGAGAAGGTCAGCGCCCAAGGTGGCACGCCCGTAACCGCGACGACACTGGATAAAACCAGACACGATACCCAACGTTGGCCCTGGTTTTTGCCGGATGGCAAACACTTCATTTATCTTGCCACCAGCCACACCGGAGGCGATCCCAGTCAGAACGGAATCTACTTCGGGTCTGTGGACAATACCGAAGCGCGGCTGGTCGTTTCCACGGCTTCTGCGGCGCAATATGCTTCGGGATATCTCCTCTACCGCGCCAATACTGCCCTGGTTGCACAGCCTTTTGACCCCGATAGAGGCACATTGTCGGGTTCGGCTCTCCCACTCGTGAATAGCCTCCGCGACGACATCGGAGTGTGGCGCAGCATTTTTGCCGTCTCGCAAAACGGACTTCTGCTTTATCAGGTCGGAAATGCGGCCTCCGCGAAAAGCCGCCTGGTGTGGTACGACCGCACGGGAAAGACTCTCGCGGATTACGACCCCGGGGAGAACACCATCATTGACGTGCGCCTCTCGCCCGACAACAAACGAGTGGCTTTTGCCAGCGGCACTGGCATTTGGTCGCTCGACCTCGACCGCAAGGCCAAGACTCGCATCACTTTTGACTCGCAGGTGGTTTCCGAACCCGCATGGTCACCCGATGGCAAGACGATTATGTTCACGGCACAAATTGCGCAGGGCGGAGGTGTGGTTGATGTTCGCGCAAAAGCGGCGGACGGCAGTGGGTCCGAAAAACCAATGATCGCCGAGCAACATAACTATCGCTATCCTACGTGGTCGCCCGACGGGAAATATCTTACGTACGCTTGGGGCGCGGGCGAAAAAAATGTTTCCATTTGGATCTCGCCGCTGGCTGGTGACGCCAGGCCGATCGCTATCGTGCAACCGCCATCCGCCCAATCGAACATCTACTCGTATCGCGTTTCCCCGGACAGCCATTGGTTGGCCTATACTTCGGATGAATCCGGACAGCAGGAGGTTTACATCACCAGCTTTCCGGAAGGAAAAGGGAAATGGAAGGTTTCATCCACTGGGGGGGCGTATCCCGCATGGGGTGGAAATTCAAAAGAACTGTTCTACGTTGACCTTGCCAGTGATTTCTACGCCTGTCCCATAAACCCCAAAGGGACCGATCTCGAAGTCGGAACGCCGGAGCATTTATTTCACGCCAGCACACCCGGAATCGGCATAACCTTTGACGTCTCCTCCGATGGCAAGCGCCTGTTGGTGAACCGCGCCGAGGAAGAAGCGCAGGCCCCGCTCCAACTGATCACCAATTGGCCTGCGGAGTTGAAGAAATGAGTCTCGCCTTCGGCACCAAAGCTTGGCCCTTACGAAATTATTTCTTCGATCGGTGCCGGCGGGATGGGTGAAGTCTTCCGTGCCCGCGACAGCCGTCTCGGAAGTGATGTCGCCCTCAAAATTCTTCCCGAATCTTTCGCCCGCGAACCCGAACATCTCCATCGCTTCGAGCAGGAAGCTCGCGCCGTCGCTGCCCTCAATCATCCCAACATCCTCGCGGTCTTCGATATCGGCCAGCACAACGGATTGCCTTATCTTGTTTCTGAACTTCTCGAAGGCGAAAGCCTGCGCTCCGTTCTCGATCAAGCAGCCTTGCCGCAGCCCAAAGCCATCGATTAAGGAGTACAAATCGCGCAGGGGAGCCGCCGCGCACGAAAAAGGAATTGTCCACCGTGACGCAGCCGCGAACCCGCAGTGAGTCACTTGTGTGGGGCGGACAATCTTGTCCGCCGTTGCAGGATAATCATCAAATGACGCTTGACCTCGAACAACTGCGCGATTTCGCCCGACGTTATACCGCCGCTTGGTGCAGCCAGGATCCATCCAACGTAGCCGATTTTTTCTCGCCGGACGGCTCACTCACCATCAATGATGGAACTCCGTCCGTTGGGCGGACCGCCATTACCGAAGCCGCCCGGTCATTCATGACCGCGTTTCCAGATTTGCAAGTCCTCATGGACGACATCCTTAAACACGAAGACCGCGCCCGTTATCATTGGACCCTCGTCGGTACTAACACTGGGCCGGGTGGGTCGGGCAAGTCCGTTCGCCTTAGCGGATTCGAAGAATGGCAAATTGGCGCCGACGGACTCATCGCCAAATCGCAAGGACACTTCGACAGCGCTGACTACAATCGCCAACTCGGAACCAACGAATCACTGCGGTAGGCGTGTACGATTCTAGTAAGCCGCATGGTCGACCTCGCGAATCCGATCATCCTCTACGACGGCGTCTGTGCCCTCTGCAATCGCGCCGTCCGCTTCGTTTTGAAGCACGATTATCACGACCGTTTCCGTTTCGCCGCGCTGCAGACGCTGCTCGCCGTCTACTCCGTCCCCATCGTGTCGATCTTTATTTAGTCGATCTGCCCCAGCTCAATACCGTCTGCGTCCTCCTCAATCCCGGCCAGCCCACCGAAAAGCTTCTCACCCAATCCGACGCCACCATCACTGTGCTTTCGGAACTCGGCGGCATCTGGAGCGCACTTTCTTTCCTGCTTCGTGTCATTCCTCGCCCGCAATCGCTACCAAATCTTCGGTAAGTACGACGCCTGTCCACTCCCCGACCCCGAAGACGCTCACCGCTTTTCGGATTGAGCTTTTCTCGTGCCTCTGTGGTGAATGCCTTTCCTTCGCGGTGAACACCCCAAGACATTTCCCTCGCTCCCTTGTAAAATCCCTGTGCAATAGATAAAAGAAAGCCATGGCCGAAAACCAGAACATAGACTCCATTCTTCAGGAACAGCGCAAGTTCGAGTGCCCCGATAAATTTCGTGAGCGCGCCCACATCAAAAGCCTTCAGGAATACGAAAATACCTACCGCGAGTCGGTCACCCACCCCGAGGAATTCTGGGCCAAGATAGCTAATGAGCTCGACTGGTTCAAGAAATGGGACCGTGTTCTGGAGTGGAAAGCCCCGTGGGCACAATGGTTTGTCGGGGGACAACTCAACCTCAGCTATAACTGCCTCGATCGCCACGTCAAAACCTGGCGCAAGAACAAGGCTGCCATCATTTGGGAGAGCGAGCCCGGCGAAGTCCGCACTCTCACCTACCAGCAACTGCACCGGGAAGTGTGCAAGTTTTCTAACGTCCTCAAATCGCTAGGTGTGAAAAAAGGCGACCGCATCGCCATCTACATGGGGATGACTCCTGAGCTGGCCATCGCCATGCTCGCCTGCGCCCGCATCGGTGCTCCGCACACCGTCGTCTTTGGCGGATTTTCTTCCAACGCCCTCGTCGACCGCATCCACGACTCCGAGGCCGTCGCCGTTATTACCCAAGACGGAGCTTACCGCCGTGCCACCGAAGTAAAGTTATTTCCCGCCGTCGAAGAAGCCCTCAAGTCCTGCCCAACCGTAAAGAATGTAATCATTTACAAACGCACGGGAACGCCCATCAACTTCCATGTCGGCCGCGACCACTGGTGGCACGAACTCATGGAATCCGTCTCCTCCGACTGTCCCGCCGAGCCACTCGACGCCGAGCATCCCCTTTATATCCTCTACACTTCCGGCACCACTGGAAAGCCCAAAGGCGTGGTCCACACCACCGGTGGATATTCCGTTGGAACTTACCTCACCACAAAATGGGTTTTTGATCTCAAGGAAGAAGACACCTACTGGTGCACCGCCGACATCGGGTGGGTCACCGGCCACAGCTATATCGTCTACGGCCCGCTGCAAAACGGCGCAACCACATTAATGTACGAAGGCGCACCCAACACACCCGAGCCCGACCGCTTCTGGCGCATTATTGATCGCCATCAGGTCAACGTCTTCTACACCGCGCCGACAGCGATTCGAACTTTCATTCGCTGGGGAGAGCAATGGCCGCGCAAACATAAGCTCGACAGCCTGCGTCTGCTGGGTACAGTCGGTGAGCCCATCAATCCAGAAGCCTGGATGTGGTACCGCGAAGTCATCGGACACGATCGCTGCCCTATCGTTGACACCTGGTGGCAAACCGAAACCGGCCACATTATGATCGCGCCCATCCCCGGCGCCATCGCCACCAAGCCCGGCTCAGCTACCCGCCCCATTCCCGGCATCGTTCCCGAAGTCGTCACCATGGAAGGCAATCCAGTTCCCGACGGCTCCGGTGGGTTCCTCATCATTCGCCAGCCCTGGCCCGGCATGTTGCGTACCGTGTGGGGCGATCCCGACCGCTACGTGAAAAATTATTGGTCGCAGATTCCCGGCGTCTATTTCACCGGAGACGGCGCCCGCAAAGATAAAGACGGATATTTCTGGATTATGGGCCGCGTGGATGACGTCATCAACGTCAGCGGCCATCGCCTCAGCACGATGGAAGTCGAGTCAGCTCTCGTCGCCCACGAGTCTGTTGCAGAGGCGGCCGTAGTCGGACGTCCCGACGAAGTCAAAGGCCAAGCGATCTCTGCGTTCGTGACGTTGCAGCAGGGAAGAGTTCCCACCGACGAACTCAAAGACGAACTTCGCAAGTGGGTGGCAAAAGAAATAGGTGCACTTGCAAGGCCTGACGATATTCGTTTTACAGATGCTTTGCCCAAGACCCGCAGCGGAAAAATTATGCGCCGCCTGCTGCGCGAACTCGCCACCAACGGCGAAGTCAAAGGCGACACCACCACGCTGGAAGACCTGAGCGTCATCGCTAAGCTGAGAGAGAGCGAAGAGAGTTAGGAGAGTGGTCG
>JAJPHW010000147.1 GCA_021325035.1 Terriglobia bacterium | reverse complement strand
GGAGGCGGTGCGACTCACAATGCCTACGTAACGATCCCTCAGAATGGTATTAGTGCTTATCGAATTGAGAACAATACCGGAGCGTTCACCTCTATCTTGGGATCTCCCTTCCCGGGCGGAAATTCGCCTTCATCTATACAGGCTCTGCCGAGCCGCAATCTACTTTATGTAGCCAATACCAGCGACAATACGATTTCTCTATTCACGGTGAACAACACTTCAGGCGCTCTCACCGAAGTGCTGCCGCGGGCAAATACGGGACAGGCTCCAGTTTCCATCCTTGTGAATTCTGCGGGGACATTTCTATTTTCAGTGAACCAAATATCCTCTGACATTTCCGTTTTTTCTATTAACTCCAGTACCGGTGCGTTAACACAAGTCTCTGGATCGCCATTTAGCATCATTCCTCGGCCGGTGTCCGCCGCGTTGACTCCATCGGGAAACTTTCTCTACGTGAACAATCCAAATCTTTCTCTGATTTACGCTTATTCCGTCTCCAGTTCCGGATCTCTGAAAAGCGTGGCCGGTTCCCCATATTCAGTCGTAGCTGGAACTCTAGGTATGGCGATTGACCCGGCTGGCAAATTTTTGTTTGCTGCCAATAGCACAGCCGGCACGGTTTCAGTATTTTCCATCGATTCTTCCTCTGGAACCTTGATTGCCGCTCCAGAATCGCCGTTTACTGCCGGTACAAACCCTATTTCGGTGGCCGTATCGGCTGATAGCCAATACCTTTATGTGGCGAACCAGGGATCAAGTAATTTGTATGCGTTCTCCATCGCGAGCAATGGCGTGCTCACCCAGTTGACCGGATCACCGTATGGTGCCGGCACCCAGCCCGTTTTTGTTGCCACCGACCCCAGTGGCAAGTTCGTTTACGTCGTCGGCCAGAGCTCGAAAATGATCAGTGAGTTTTCCGTAGATACTGGAACCGGTGAACTAACCAGCACAGGGAATACTGTAAGCACTCCAGCTTCGCCCTCTTCCATGGTCGTTCTGCCGTAAAGAATCCATCCGCTGCGTCTGGACGTGGCCCAACATAGGCCACGTCTGATTTACACTCCTAACATGATCAGGTTTGGCATCGTTGGTTTTGGATTGCATGCAGTCAAGCGTCTCATGCCGGGTTTTACCCAATCGAAGAACTGCCGTGTAACCGCGCTTTCGCGTCGTACCTTGGATAAGGCCCAGGCCTCAGCAAAGCAATTCAATATCGCTCTGGCTTTCGACTCTGCGGAAGCCCTGTGCCAATCTTCTGAAGTGGATGCAGTTCTAGTCACCACCCCCAACGCCATGCACCTGCAAGACGTTCTGATCGCATTGCGCAATGGCAAGCATGTTCTCTGCGAAAAGCCGATGGGCGTGAATGCAGACGAATGCCGCCAAATGGTCGAAGCCGCCCGCAAAGCAGGGGTCCTTCTGGGAGTTGCTCAAGTCTTTCGCTTTGAAGACAGTACGCGCCGCTTGCGGGAACGATTGGAAGCAGGTGAGATCGGAAAACCAATTTTTGCCCGCGCGGAATTTTCCTTTCCCGGCAAGACTGGTCATGCCCGGCAATGGCTCTATGATCCCGCGGTCGCTGGCGGTGGCTCGATTGCCGATGTTGGCGTCCATTGCATTGATGGACTGCGATTCATTCTTCAGGATGAAGTAACTTCGGTGAGTGCCCAGGCCATGAGTGATGAGGTTTCAGGCAAGTTGGAAGCTGCATCTGCAATCATTCTTCAATTTTCACGCGGTACGCTGGCTACGGTCCAAGTGTCGTTTCGTGCCGACTATCGTACTCCTCTCGAAATAGTTGGTGAACACGGAGCCTTGCGGGCGGAAAATGGATTTAACGTGGAACGGCCCGTTACGGTGGAACGTCGCGATGTGTGGGATGTTATCGAATCCGAAACTGTTTCAAACGCGCCCGCCTACACACGTCAGGTAGATGCTTTTGCGGATGCCATCACAAAAGGAGTTCCTTTCCCCGCCTCCGGCGAACAAGGATGGCAAAATCAGGAAATTCTTGACGCCGCTTATCGCAGTATCCAATCTAAAAAAATGGAAGAAGTGCCGCGTAGAGTCTGATTTTAGCGGGGAACAGTTGCCGTAGATGGAACAGCCGGTGGTTTCACTTCTGGTTGCGGCAACGCCGGTAAAACCGGGATGTTCAACGGTTCGACTTGAGACGGAGCAACTGGCGCGGCCTTCGGCGGAACGCCCTTGGCCTGCACAATGGCCCAATGCCATTCCGTGCCGGGCTCCAATGCAGACGCCATAATCTCCCGGAACGTTGTTGTTTTCAATGGTCCCGCAATGCCCTTCAGATGGTACAGAACGGTTGTGTCCGAACGCTTCGCCGCTTCGTTATTCGCGGCCATACCATTTCCCAAATTGACTACTGAATTTTCTGCTGGCTCGTCTTCCACGTTGCGCATGGCGGCTGGGAAAAATTTAGCGGCATGACTGAAAGACGCTTCCGGCTGTTCCAGATTGTCCCGGCGAATCACCGTCAATCCGATTGTCACTTCCGTCAGGTTCCAGCCCGTTCCGTTGTAAATGGAAACTTCCAGGGTGTCGTTATTGATGATCGCTGGTCCATCCAGTTTTGCCAATTCACTGCCCGGCAGCTCGCGATTAACAACCGGATCGGTAATCAGTGCCGTCGCATTCGCATTAAATGAAAGGCTGCATGTACCGTCCGGCGAAGACATTTGAAATTTGTCGCTGCCTCCTTTGGCGGAGAATACCGGCGTTCCGTCAAGCGCGGCATGGGAATTTTCCAGCGCCTGTGGGAGATTGTCGTTGTCAATAATAATGTCGTGTTGAGAAGGCGCATCGGCGCTTCGCAACGTGCGTGCCACATCACCAAGAGGAACGTCTGAATCCGACTGCGCGATTGCGCAAGGAGCGAGGACAACGAAAATCAAAATCGGGATAAGACGGCGCGCGGCCATGGCAAATTCCTGCTCATTTCACAGATCAACGACTCTGCGAACTGAGACTTCCTGACAAAAATTGTAAGAGAAAAGTAAGTAGGCGAGCGATTACGGAGGTAATCAGGAGTCGTAGAACCTATTTCAGGAGTGGATTGAATGGGCGTGCGGGACGAAGAGCACGCAACGGGCGCCCGCCCATTCAATGGCGTCTACAGCAAACCAGACGTTCGAAGCCGTGTGACCGGGTCGGCCAGTGCTACCGGTTCACGTTTGAATATCCAACGAGCCACCGCAATCCCCAGAGCCGCATAACATAGATGAACCAGCTTCATAGCCCACCTCAAAGGTTAATTCCACAACCCGGGGGATTTCTTATGGTCAACGTATCAAGAGAGCAAAAGTCGTACAAGGCTCAGACGTGCCAGAGGCGTGGCACGAAAGGGGGACAAAGTAACCTGAAAAGTAACCACGTTACCAATAAGAATTGCTGATTCTTCCTTACATATAATGATGCGGGGATCCCCGAATGGAGCAGCTTCCGCAGAATCAGGTCACAGGCAAGCCCTGAAATGGGCGGCAACGGCCGCTACCGGAAAACTCTTACGGGCACAATGGCAGAGTCGTCGAACAAACACTTAAAAGATGGAATATTCAACCAGGAATGGTAGTTAGTCCGAGGTTACTTGCTTCGACTTCCCGCCTGTTTCTAATTCTTTTCTCGCCTCCGCAAGTTGCTTCTTCGCTTCAGCCGAAACTTTTGGATACTCCAGATTCAAACTCTCCATGGTCTCTACAATCGCCGCCGCGACGGCCACTCGCGTAAACCATTTGTTGTCCGCCGGAATTACATACCACGGTGCCTGCTTGCTCGATGTGTGCGCGATCATCTCCTCGTATGCCTTCATATAGGCATCCCAATATTCGCGTTCATGCACATCGGCCGCTGAAAACTTCCAGTTCTTATCCGGATGGTCGAGCCGATCAAGAAATCTTTTTTTCTGCTCTTTCTTCGAAAGGTTCAAATAGAACTTGCGTACGACAAATCCATTGCGAGCCAAATAACTTTCGAACGCAGAAATATCCGCGTAGCGTTCTTTCCAGATGTGTTTCCCCTTCAACTCTTCAGGTATCTTCTGCGCCGCCAATACCTGAGGATGCACGCGCGTAATCAACACTTCTTCGTAATACGATCGGTTGAAGATTCCAATCCGACCTCGCTCCGGCAAGCGCACCGCACATCGCCACATGTAATCGTGATCGAGTTCCTCCGCCGACGGCTGCTTGAACGAATAAACCTGGCATCCCTGCGGATTCACTCCCGACATCACATGCTTGATCGCTCCATCTTTTCCCGCCGCATCCATCGCCTGAAATATGAGCAGCAATCCCCAACAATTCTGTGCATAGAGCTTGTCTTGCAGCGTCGCCATGTCGGCAATTCCCTGCTGCAAAAGCTCCTGCGCATGCTTCTTCGAGTGTCCGTCGCCCGTATCCGCCGGATCGAAGTCCTTCAGCCGGAACTTCTTCCCGCTCTCCACCCGATACGGCTCGATCAGTTTGCTCGCCCATGACATGGAATCACCTCGAGTTCAATCTTCGCAGAAAAGCGGCCGGCACCACAATTTCCCAAAAGAAAAAGCGCCCGAATGGGCGCTTTTCTCATAACTTTGATTCCCTACTGCACGATCAAAGTCAGCTTCACGCTCTGGGGTGTCCCCGTCGTCGGTGTCGCCGTCACCGTCAGCGGATATGTTCCCGACGGTGTGCCCCCTCCTTGGGAGGGCGGGACAGATCCCGAGCCTCCGCCGCCGCATGCAGAAAGCATTAGCAGCATCGTCAATGGCAAGACGCCTAAATATTTTGCATATCGTTTCTTGCGGCAGACGGGCAGCAGGACGAATCCCACTGCTCCCGCGCCGAGTATCCATACATTTCCCCGAGGATGGATAAGTGCTGCATTCATCGGCGCGAGCGTCGTCACCGAAACAGCAATGGACGATGGACTTGTCGCACTCACATTTAAACTCGAAGGCGTCACCGTGCACGCCGCTCCTGTCGGAGCCCCTGTACAAGTTATCGAGGTTTGCCCTCCCATGCCTGCTCCGCCGATGGAAAGCGTGTATTTCGCGGTTCCTCCCGCCGCCACTGTCTCCGAACTCGACGAACCCGACGGCAGGACCAAACCAATGCTTGGCGCTGCCACGGCCACGCCTGTGAGAGCCACAGACTGCGGACTTCCGGCGGCATTGTCGGAAATCATTACACTTGCAGCTGCGGGTCCGGTAGCCGAGGGACTGAACGTCACACTGATTGTGCAATTCGCAAGAGGCTGAATCTTCGAGCAGTTGTTCGTCTGACTAAATTCGCTCGTGTCTGCTCCACTGATCGTAATAGCACTTACAGTAAGCGCAACCGCACCCGTGTTCGTTAGCGTCACTGGCATGGTACCGCTGCTCGTTCCCACCACTTGCGAAGGAAAGACGACGGCCCCAGGAGAGAAACTAACTCCCGGAAAAGAGCCTGTCGTATTGATCAGCACGAAAATTGTGCCACCGGCTACGATCAAGTCTTGTTTGCCGTCGCCGTTCATGTCCGCGGCTAAAGGCGTGGATGGTCCCAGCGATGATGGTGGCATTGCACCTTGAAACACCCCGAATGTACCGTCGCCGTTGCCCAAAGCGACGCCAGTTGTGTAGGACAACAAGCCACCTAAGCTTTTAGTTACGGAGCCAACCTCGTCTGGAACTCCGTCACCATTAATATCCGCCAAAGCAGTGACACTATAGCCTGAAGCAGCTATCTCCTTGAAGGTGCCGTCGCCGTTTCCCAGGTACACATGGCCATTGCTATCGACCAGATCGACTTTCCCATCGCGGTTCAAATCTACCGCGAATAGATTGCCTACCGTATCCGTAAATGGGAACGTGACGGTCTGGAATGTGCCGTCACCATTCCCGAGCAGAATTGCCATTCCCCCCAGCGGGTTCGAATAATCGCTTGCAGCAATATCGATCTTCCCGTCTCCGTTGAAATCTGCAGCTACCAAGGCGCCGGCCGCTTGGTTGTTGCTGTTGCCGTCGAAAAAGTACGTTGGCGCGCCGAAAGTGCCATCGCCGTTCCCCAACAACACAGCAAAAGTCCCGTTTCCAGCCGGGACTGCAAAGTCAAGCTTGTGATCGTTGTTAAAATCCGCAAAAACTATGGTGGTCATGAACCCATCGAGTACTGCAGTCTGGAGGTAGAAGACGGGCGACTGGAAACTGCCATCCCCGTTTCCAAGGAGAACGCTGTAACCCCACGTTCCAGAATTGACATCTTCGCTCACAGCGATGAGGTCGAGATTGCCGTCCCCGTTGAAATCGGCAGCTGCAATTCCTTCGACCTGCTGTTGGACGGCATAAGTGTGCGCCAAACTAAGCGCGCCGGTTCCGTCATTTGTGAAAATGTAGAGGCTATCGGGGTTGTTGCTAGAGATCGACGTCGACGCGGCGAGGTCTTGTGTACCGTTCTTGTCGAAATCCCCTATCGCGATCAGTGACAAACTGGGAATCGAAATGGGCCCCGCACCAGCCACCGCCGACCAGCCCTTGAAAGTACCGTTGCCGTTTCCGAGCAAGGTTGTGCCGGCTGCGGCGATGTCGAGCTTTCCGTCCAAATTAAAATCGGCCAAGAGAGGGCCGTCATTACCGCCGCCAAGTTGGGTTTGGTAGGTATGAGTATTGGAAAATGTTCCGTCGCCGTTTCCCAGGTAGACTTCCACGTCTTCAGATTGATCCAGGAAAACCAAATCAAGCTTGCCGTCGCCGTTGATATCGCCCACAGCCAGACTTCCAGAGCCCGGAAATACCGTCGAGGGAGCCTGAAACGTCCCATCGCCGTTTCCCAGTAAAATAGAAGTCGGCGGACAGGGGCCAGTGCAACCGGAAGGCTGGTTTGAGATTACAAGGTCGAGTTTCCCGTCCGCATTGAAGTCGCCGGTGACAACGGAACCCGGGTATGGGACTCCGGTAGAGCCTATGCCGGCCTGAAGCGTGCCGTCCCCATTGCCGAGAAATACGACCTCCTGCCCGGCGACATTTCCCCCTGGGACGCTGACAACTACATCAGCTTTTTGATCGCCATTGAAATCACCCAGGGTGATAACCACGGGACCGAAGGGAATGACCACCGGGTACGAAACACCTGCGGCAAAAGTACCGTCGCCGTTGCCAAGATAAACAATGACGGTGTTGTTGGAGAATCCCAGCACATCGAACTTGCCGTCTCCCCTCAAATCCCCGGCAACGACCCACCGCAAGCTGGCCTGGATATTTGTGATGATGGGCGTCGTTTGAAAGGTGCCATCCCCGTTACCGAGAAAAACTTCCAGCGTACCTTGTCCCTGCCCCAATAAATCAGGTTTCCCGTCGCCGTTAAAGTCGGCCACCGCCAAGGGCGTACCAGGCACCGCAGTTCCCTTGGTGAAGGTCCCATCGCCCTTCCCCAGAATCAAGACACCGCCCGACAAGATATCCGGTTTACCGTCGCCGTTGAAATCGGCCACGAAATCTGGGCCTGTGCCGCCGCTATACGTTGGCGGAGTGAAGAACTGTATTTGCGCAGACGCGCCAAGCGGAAGCAAAATCAGACACAGCAAAACAAGCTGTCGGCCGCAGCAATGTGGACTCATACGCTCACCTCACAATAGGTAAATAATTTCCGGGGGGGACAGCGTCAGACAAGCGATACAAACCCAAACTCGCACCAAAGTTGCGTTTTGAACCAAAAATAGATCCTATCGCCTGTTGGTGTTCTATACAACGGTTCTATATCACTTGCGACACACAGAATTAAGCTACTCCACGAGGAGCATGAACGTTTGCGCATGTATCAACTGCGTCGGGCCGGATTTGTAAGTTCCCGTCACGGTCACTTGATATGTCCCTTGCGGCGTACCCGTGCTCCCGCTTGGGCCGTGAGCTGCGTGTTACTAACAAAAGTTGTCGCGAGCAGGCTACCATTCCAGTTGACGACCGAACTCGCTACGAACCCCGTTCCGTTTACCGTCAGCGTGAATGCACCACTGCCGGGCGCAACCGTCAGCGGAACCAGCGGCTGATTCACGAATGGCACGGGATTTTGTCCGCACACCAGTGAGCTGAGCGTACAGACGATGGCCAGCAATGGGCCAATAAATCGAAGGGGCAACTCCCGCATATTTGTCTTCTCCGCAGTATCCCGCGCGACAGGGAATCCCTGATACGACCTAAAGATTACGCGGTATAACCCCGCAATGGAACAGTAGTTGCGGCAAAGGAGAGGCATTTACGCTTCCGCCGGCTTGCGACAAACAACTGTAGTCCGTCGGGAGGAATCCAATTTTGATGAGAAAGAATGATGGCCGTGAAACCTAAACCCATTCTGCGCGGCCCGTGCTTGGAAGCTGGCCTGTTTTGTCTTCTCGGGATCGTCACTTTTAGCATTTTGTCGCAACAAGTCAACCTGGCTGAGGAGATACGGACTTCATCGCCGCAACGGCCTTCGCCCATACTTCCTTACAACAACCCGATTAAACACATCGTCATCATCGTCCAGGAAAATCGGACGCCCGACAACTTATTCCACGGTTTGCCAAACGCTGACATCGCTAACGCTGGATTCAATTCCAAAGGTAGATATATTCCATTGATGCCTGTGCCTCTTAACGCTTACTACGATCTTGACCATCAACATAAGGCATTCCTAACAATGTACGACGACGGGAGAATGGACGGGGCAGATAGAATTGCTGTCCGTTGCGGCATCGCGATGGGGTGTGGAGAAAACGCACAGTTCAAATACGTCAACCCTGCCGACGTCGCCCCTTACTTTCAGATGGCCGAGTCGTACACCTTCGCGGACCGTATGTTTCAGACCAATCAAGGTCCGAGCTTCCCGGCTCATCAGTTTATTATTTCCGGGACATCCGCTCCCACCGAGCACAGTCCACTCTTCGTATCAGAGAATCCTTTTCGACAGAGTGGTCCTCCAACGAATGCATCTTTTCCTGACTCGGGTTGTACTTCGCCGAAAGGCATCACTGTATTCATGATTAATCCGGAAGGAATCGAAAATCAGAGCATAACCCCCTGTTTTGAGCACAGAACAGTTCTTGATCTACTCGATTTCCGTCACATTAGCTGGAAGTATTACGGAGTCGGCGATGGTTGGAGTGCTTTGTGGAATGGTCCCAATGCGATACGGCACATCCGTTTTGGACCCGATTGGAAGAACGTTATCTCGAAAAACACCGAGATTTTATCCGACATCGCGAAAGAGCAATTGCCCGAAGTGGTGTGGGTCATGCCCAGCGGTCAAGCTTCCGATCATGCTCTAGTTAACGACGGTACTGGACCATCCTGGGTGGCAGCGATAGTGAATGCCATTGGCACCAGCAAATACTGGAAGGACACGGCAATCTTCATAACTTGGGACGATTGGGGTGGTTGGTACGATCACGTGGCACCTCCCATCTACAATTCATATGAGTACGGATTTCGTGTGCCCTTGATTGTTGTATCTCCCTGGGCCCGTTCCCACTATGTATCTCACGAGACACACGACTTCGGCAGCATCCTCAGATTCATCGAGCAAACTTTCGAGCTTCCATCGCTGGGATTTGCCGATCTTCGTGCCGACGATTTGTCGGATTGTTTCGACTTTGAGCGTAAACCCGTTCAATTCAAAACCATTCGTGCACCGAAGTCTGCGTCCTATTTCTTGCATAACAAGATAGCTCCGACTGACGCCGACGACGACTGATTTTTACTCGTAAACTTAGTCTGGTCTCCGCTCACAAATTAAAAGGCCTACTTGCGTTTTTCGAACACAAATAGGCCTAACCCACCCGTCCAAAATAAGATTAGCCTTAATACGACCAGTTCACTCCGGGATACAAACTTGGCACTCGGTAGGCCCGATATGCATAGACAGGCAGCGAATTCATCGTCATCTCCCAAACAATCTGGGGCGACGATGTTTGCGTTACTTCTTGCACTTGGGATGCGAAGGTTTGAAATCCCGGCGCATTCGCGTCAAATTCCACATTGCCATTCGCCAACTGATTAATGCTACCACCCCAGATACTGTAGTAACCGGGCTCGTCATACCAAAGTAAGGTTGCGTTTCTCGTGCTTTCGTCGACTTGGTAAACGCTTGCTCGGGAAAAGCAGGGGTTTGCTCCTCCAGCCGTACAAATATCCCCATTGTTATCAATTACACGATTGTCCCCATTATCCCATACAGCCAAGGTCGTCTGTGTACCATCTTGCGAAACAATGGATGGGAAATGCTGAAAGGAAAACCACAGACTAGGATCATCGCCAGGCAGATTGAAGTCTCCCTGGTAGCCGAGCTTCCAAATAATATCTCCTACTCCTGCGCCATTGTTGTAATCAATTTTTATCACCCAAGACTGGTGGCGCATGGAAAGGATGAGATTGCCATCCTGAGGGGAATAAATGATGGCATTGGAATGAGTCCAGTCGGGTAAACCGTTGAGATGCCGATTCACATCCAGATGGTCAAAGGTGTTCCATGCCCAAACGGGGTTCCAGTTTTCGTCGAGATCCACCAAACCATCCCCCAATACTGCAGTAGTTCCAGGGTACCCAGGTAGATCCGTAAAATTCTTATAGAAGTTGGTGAGCAGTATCACATGCCCATTGGCCAACGGCAAAAAATCATGATGAAAACCAGTAGGCGCAAAATCAAAGCCCGCCTGCTGCATGGCTTGGTTTAGTGATTCTGTAGTAAGTTCCCGAACTGTATTCCCTGCCAGATCGACTTCCCTCAAAAGATTCCCGCCCGTTACAGTCTGGCTGATGCTGAAAAGCATGTTGCCGTTTGGCAGCAGTTTAAAGGTGTAAGGAAAATTGCCTTGCGCGACGCCCACATCGTAGTACCAGATTACATTTCCATCCCGGTCAGTGAATAAAGCCTGCTGCATTCCGGTCTTTCCGGAGCCATCCAGCATGTTTACTTCTTCAATTCCAGGATTCTCCTGGGAGCTCAGGTTAGGATTGGGTCGGGATACTTGCAAACTGGGAAAAGGAGAGGAAGGCAGGGGTCCCGTCTTGAAAGTTTGATCAGCACTGGTATAAGTCTGGCCAAAGCACTGAAATTGTGAACGCATGTGATAAACGGTCGAGGCTTTCATGCCTGCAACAAGGATACTGACCGTTTGTCCACCAATATTTCCCGGTGTCGGATACCACGCGGTGGTTCGCCCGTAGTTCGTATCAGGCCCAAATTCAACCATGGCTTGACCAGCACATGTGCTGGTTAGGGAGTATTGCGCGACAAGTGGATTGTTAGTGGCTGAAATGGATGTTGCGGACGGTGCCGGGGAAGACGTTCCTCCTCCGCACGCTACCAAAAGAATACAAAACGAAAACATCAAAAATACACGCAGTGGTTGAGGCGGCCGTGAATCTACCATGAGTTTTCTCCGAAACAAGTTGGGATATCTGGGGACTGCCGGAGCAGCCGAATAATGCAAGGCGAAACTTTACTACAAACTGCACCATCTTGGGAAAGATTTTCTGCCTCCATCACCTAAAAAATAATTCCTCTGGAAAGCACAACTAAAGTGCAGGCTTTGTGTTGACGACAAGACACAACCCGACGCGTTGCCCCACACATCCAAATTCAGCGGGGCATATAGGGTAAAAGCATTTACGACAGTTATACTGTGCGGATACATGAAGGCATTTGCCACCGGAACGGTAATGTTGTTAAGTTGCAGTGTTTAGTTGCTCAGAGGTGCGTATGGTTCGACCTGCATTTTTGGTTCTTATCCTGGCTTTTTCAGCCGCCCTATTCAACTCGTGCGGAGGTGGAAAAGCCGGAACATCTTCTACGACATCTACGGGCGCTTCCGCAGAGGTTCTCTACTTAATCAGTAACGGTGCCATTACGACTTATTCGGTGGATCCAATATCCTTATCGATCACGCCTGTGGGACAGCCAGTTGTAATCTCTCAACTGCAGTCCTTGATTCAACTTGTGACGTCACCGAACGGCCACTTTATCTATCTTCTCTGGTCAGATATGAACAGTAGTGCCCATTTGTCCGTGTACTCAACCGATTCATCGGGCGTCCCACAAAACCCTCCTATTCAGACGTTCGCGGCCAAATCCCTATTCCAGTTAAACTTCCACCCTAGCGGTAAGTTTGCTTATGCATTGCAAGTGGATAGCTCCAATGGTCAATACGGTTCGAGCTCAAGCGCCGAGTATACGGCATACGTCCGGTTGTTTCATGCAAACCCAAAAACCGGCATTTTGGAGGAAAGCGAGATCCTAGAGGGTACGTACGGCCCAAATTACTATTGGCCGGTTTCACTCTACGGCTTAAGCTCGGACGGGAAGAGTGTTTTTTTAAGCTATAACGGCGCGCAAGGCAGTGCGTTTTTGGTTCGTTCCATAAATATATCCAGTGGAGTTCTTGGACCGAATGTGAACTTATTTGGACAAACCGGCGGATGGCAGACTGTAAACCAAGTCGTAATCGGCAGCAAACTTCTCGTCGACCTCGACCAACAGGGCGCGAGTGGCCACCTTGATGTATTTATGAATCCCCCGGGCAAATCCAAACCACTGATTCACTGTACAAGCGCCATGCTTGCGCTTTGCCAGAGTGCATCAGGCTTGCAACTTGACCCATCGGGGGGATACCTTTTCCTCACAGATCCGTCAAGCCTGCAAACTGATATTTACAGAATCGACTTATCCGGGCGAAAAATTGGAAATACCGGAAGCTCTCTTCCTCAAACGACATATACTTCGGGCTTTTTCTTTAGTCCTGACGGCAAACTGATTTATGCTTCTCTTGCCATCGACAACAGCCTGCATATTTATCGGTTCAATTCCCGGACCGGTCAAATCACGCCAAGCCCGAATTCCATTCCGCTCCCTGTTGGCAATGTGGCACTGTGTCCGGCGACACGCAATGAATGACTGCCAACTATCAACACCTCGATGAGCTAGACTGTATAATCGAAAGAAACTTTATATGCTAGGAGGCGGGTTCTGATGGAGGTTTCGCTTGTGACCGGAGGCGCTGGGTTCATGGGAGCCCACGTGGCCGAACATTTATTGGCTCTGGGACATAAAGTGGTAATTTTGGATGACCTTAGCGGAGGTTTTGTCGAGAACCTTCCAGATCGGGCAATATTCGTCAAAGGCTCGATTCTCGACTACGCATTGATTGACCAATTATTTAAAGAACATTCTTTTACTTATGTGTATCATCTCGCCGCTTACGCAGCCGAAGGCTTGAGCCATTTCATTAAGCGATTCAATTATCAGAATAATCTGATCGGTTCGGTTAACCTAATCAACGCCTCGCTGAATCACCCAATCAAACGATTTGTATTTACATCTTCGATTGCTGTTTATGGAGCAGGTCAAGTTCCAATGACCGAAGACATGCTGCCGGTACCAGAAGACTCATACGGCATAGCAAAACTTGCCGTGGAGCAGGAACTCAAAGTCAGCCACGAGATGTTTGGCCTGGATTATGTCGTGTTTCGCCCTCACAATGTATACGGCGAAAAGCAAAATATCGGCGACCGATATCGCAATGTCGTTGGCATTTTCATGAACCAACTTCTCCAGGGTCAATCCATGACGATCTTTGGCGACGGCTCACAACAACGCGCATTTACGCACATCAATGATGTCGCTCCAGTGATCGCAAATTGCGTAAATTTCCCGGGAGCTAAGAATCAAGTATTCAACCTCGGGGCAGATATTCCCCACTCCGTAAATGACCTCGCTGCGATCGTCGCCGCTGCCATGGGCAAACCCTGCAATATTCAGCATTTGGAAGCGCGAAATGAAGTCAAGATTGCCTTTTCTGATCACTCCAAGGCGACGGCAGTTTTTGGCAATAAAGAGAAGACCAGCCTTCAGCGAGGGATTGGTTTGATGGCAGAGTGGGTAAAGAAAAACGGAGCTCGGGAGAGCTCCGTTTTTGAAGGTATCGAAGTCGCACGAAACATGCCGCCGAGTTGGGCACGCGTAACCCGATCTACGGCGGTTTAGCGTCGACACTGCAGACTAGCGTTATGACTTATTGGCAGGGCATTTCCGGGTTTAAACCCGGTACCTGTTTGGCATTTCGTACGATGGATGATTGACTCAAATTCTTTACTCCCCCACCCCCATTCATCCAGTAGCAAACATTTTCAAGAATTGTGTTCTTGGTGCCTGAATCAATCCTGATTCCGGCACCACCACCTTCCCGCATGCCATTGCCAACGAGACGTACATTGCGAAATGTATTGTCAGATGCATCCCAAAGCGTGATACCCTCATGCCGGGCGTTCGATATGACAACATCCTCAAGAATATTCCCCGACGAACCATTGTTCACAATGATTCCCTCAGCTCCCGGAACTGTGCTCTTTTGAGCAGTATCATAAATTCGCAAACGGGTAATCGTGTTGTCTTTCGCATTGCATAAACAAAGACCGCGGCCTTCCGAACTCGCTTTGGGCCCGCCATGCCATGAACTGCTACCGGAGTTATGGACTATGATGTCTGTGGCCGTGTTATGAATCTGAGGTTTTACACCACCTCCCAGATCAAGGCCGCTTCCTCCAGACTGTAAAATGTTGATATCTGAGAGCGTATTGTCGGCCGCTCCACCAATCAACTGCACTGCGCTCTCGCCAACAGACGAGCTGGCTGTAACTCCCGAAACGGAGTTATGTGCCCCCAAAATCACCAGCCCGAAAGTCATCCAGGTTTCAATGTTGGGATTCGTGATTTGATTACTATTGCCGTCAACAAAAATTCCGGCGCCGTCATTGCGTACACAGCGCGCACCCGAAATTGTGTTCCCCGATGCTGCGCCGGCTACGTATATCCCCACAACGTTACGATTGGCTTGTGCATTCAGCAACTCGTTGCCGCTTGTGTTTCCTCTTAAGCTGATGCCGTTTTGTGAAGCAAATTCCACCACACACCCTTGACAGGTATTACCAGAGCTCGGACCCGCAAAACTGATGCCTTCGGCACCCCCGTGCGTATGAACATTACTCACGATCAATTGCCGAGTATTCTGATCAGCTAAGATTGCTGCATCCGAATCTGCGGCGGGTTCCCACTGAATATTCAAATTTTCCAAGGAACACTGCGTACACGAAGAAAACTCAAAAGCCGGTCCCGTTGGTGTATATAGTGAAACCGCGTCGAAATAATACTTCGTCTGGGGCGAGAGTTTGCGGAAACCAATCGTCGTGATACGCGTCATATCTGGGATGCCGCTATCACTTCCAGAGGGTTTCGACGGATCGAGCCCCCCGAACTTCCAAGTCGCATATATGCTCGCCGGAGTCAGCGACCAGAACGCAGTGCGCGCACCATCCGACACAAAGAACTCAAACGGGCCGGGAGCATTGGTAAGATTTAGTGCATACCAGACTCCAATCTTCGTGAATGCGGTGAAGTTCGTTACCGGTATGGATTTCATTACTCGTGCATATCCCGCGCCAACGTTCACCGAGAGGTAAGCCGATCCTTCCATTGGATCTGGATGGTCCTCCCCAAAAGCGTTGAGCGAACTCAAGCCGGCACCCGCGGCGCGCCACCCATCCACTAAATCGGCGGAGTCGAGGAGATTGTACTTAGCTGGATTGTATTTAATCGTAGTTCCTGAAGAAGATCCCACCACATGCACATTACTGCCTGAGATTTTGATAGGCGAAGTCTGGATAAACGAACCCGCGGGAAGCTGGATTGTCCCCATTTTATTGGGCAGGGATATAATGGCCGCGTTAACGGCAGCGCCAATATCCGTATCAGGTTTTACGGAGACATTTACAGCCGATTGCGCCCAGCCTCCACCTGCATAACCGAATATCAGCCACGCAAAACTGATGAATTGAAATGATCGTGTTTTCTGATAGCTCATATCGGCCCCCAAGATGCGATAGAATTGGCGCTAGCGCTAGCTTCGCTTCGTTGTTTTAGGACTGCATTAGACTTGCACGATTTGTGCAGCTCTCGGAAGTATACTCTCGGCTAAACTTTGCAAACTAACATTGGCGAAGTCTGGAATAACGTGCCCGGCACCAGCTTTGCGGAGATCACCTGCCTTCAAAGGACTACCAACTCCGATGCACAACATGCCTGCGGAAGTCGCGGCTTTCACACCTGCAGGGGCATCCTCTATGGCCAGCAGGTATTCAGGTGAAAGATTTAACTTCTGCGCGGCAAGCCGGTAGATCGCCGGATCAGGCTTACCTTGAGTAACATCGTCGCCAGTTACTACCGCGCGGAAATGTTTGGTCAGCGAAAGCCTTTCCAATGTTAGTTGCGTCCGACGGCGACTGGCGGATGTAGCAATTGCGCAGGGTAATCCCGCCACGGCTAATTCTTTTAAGAACTGGAGCACACCTGGGACTGCAGGGACTTCTTCGGCCACTTTCTGAAAGAACTCGTCTTTCTGCCTGCCGAATCGGGCCAATTCTTCATCAGAAAGATCGCCGAGAAAGTGACGTAGAATATCCTCTCGTTTCCGCCCCTCAAGAATAAAATCCAAATCCGCTTCCGATGTTTTTTTTCCCAGACCATTAAGAAAATGTCGCCAAGCACGCTTGTGTGCTGGATGGCTGTTTACAATGACTCCGTCCAGATCGAAAACTATACCGTTCACCATAATGAAGGCTTAACTCCGTAATTAGAATATTTAAACCGGTAGAGGCAAACCCGGCCAAGTGATTTGTGCCTGTTCATAATTGTCCATCGTACCAATATCGAGAAGATACCCCGTAATCGGATAAGCAATCATTTGCCCTCCCAATTTTGGAAGCACGTCGTACCCAATATCAGACTTGCCGGGCGGTATGGCCTCAAGAAAAGCGGGTGTTCCAATCATAATCCCAGAAAAGGCCAGATCACTCGCAGGCTGGCGAGGCTTCTCCACAAATCTTTCCACGACATTGTCTGCAGACAGTTCGACAATGCCACAGCGTGATGGATCAGGAACTCGATAAACGCCGAGGGTTACGGCTGGACTGCTTCGACGATGAGCATCCATCATGGAATGGAGATCATTGCTGTTGAGCACATCCGCGTAGAACACCCAGAAAAGATCTTCCCCAGCCACCCATTTCTGGTTCGCTCGTAGTGTTCCGCCACTTCCCAGCAGTTCTTTCTCTTCCACAACAATCACTTTCGGATGCGGATCTCGCTGGTTGAGAAATTCTCTGACTTGGTCTGCGCGATAATGAATGTTGATAAGTACCTCATCAATTCCTAGCGCAGCACAGATTTGCAACCAAATTCCAAGCAAAGGCACGCCACGAATGGGCAGGAGGCATTTCGGTGTATGGTCAGTTAAGGGCCGCAGGCGTGTACCATGACCCGCAGCCAGAAGGAATGCTTTCACCCTAGTATTGACCTGTAAAGATATCTTCTTGGCTCAAAGTGCGCTTCTCTGTGCGCTTCTCTGCCCTCATCGTGCCCCTATCGAAGCAGGCACAAATATCCACTGCTTCCCTCCTTGAACATCGCCATCGATGAACGGGTCATTCACGATCACCTGGGCCCCCTGAAAGTCAAAGGCAAAGTTCATTTCCTGAACTCCCTCCTCAGCCAAGGCTTCTCGCACTTGTTGTTGGAAGGGTGGTTCGCAACAAAGTAATAAGAATCCTCCACCGCCAGCCCCTGTTATCTTGCCGCCGATTGCCCCGGCTTCGCGGGCACGCATATAAAGATGGTCAATCCTGGGAGTCGAAATTTTATCTGACACACGCCGCTTCGCACGCCAACCTTCATCGAGCAACCTACCAAACTCGTCAATCTTGCCCATTTCCAAAGCACGACGCATTTTGGTCGCCAGTGCCTTTACTTCATGCAGCGCTTCCAGTGTGCCCCCTGAATGTGAGCGAGTGGATTTCTCCTGTTCGGCCAAAATTGTCCAGGAGTGGTGCGCGGATCCGGTAAAGAACAGCATCAAGCTAGATTGAAATTCGCGCAAAACAATTTCGTCCAAATGCACAGGTTCGACCTGTACAGATCCATCCGAGCTGAAAGTGATATAGTTCAGCCCGCCAAAAGCGGCGGCGTATTCATCTTGCTTGCCCACACGTTTGTGCAATGTGTTGCGCGCGATATGAAAAGCGCGCTCCGCCAGATCATATTTAGAAATAGGCCGATGTAGGTAATGCGTGAGCGTTTTGATAATATTTACACAAACGCTGGCGGAGGATCCCAACCCGGTTCCGGGAGGAATCTCCGAAGCAAGAAATAGATCCACAGCAAGGTTGCCTCCTAGATCTTTTATCGCTGCTAGCGGAATCTCCAGTTCGCTATCTTGAATAGGTAAGTTTGCGATATCTTTCCAACTCTCAAAGACTCGCAAATCAGAAGAGATTACTTGGACACGCCCATCATGTCTGGCCCCTAGAATGGTATAGAAGTATTTATTGATCGATACACTTAATACTTCTCCGCCAAACTGCTCGTAGTATGCGGGCAGATCTGTTCCGCCACCACCAAAACTAATTCGTACTGGACTGCGCCCGATGAGCATTGGGTATGGTTCCTTCGAAAACACGATTTAGAACGGGGTCTGTCTGATTGTCAGTTTGCTGACGCGGAGCACCGGGCAAACGGATGAACCGCATGATCAAAGTCCACGCGGTTTGCATCATCAGTGATAAGTCCAGAAAGGGGGAGCTGTTTAGCATGTACTGTAAGTCGTATCGTGTCTTCTCCTCGGAAGAATTCTGTTCACGTAATCCATGTACCTGCGCCATTCCAGTCATTCCCGGCTTTACATTCAAACGCTGGCGTTGCCAGTCCGAGTAGTGTTTCACGCGTTCAGGAGACTCCGGGCGCGGACCAACTAAGCTCATGTCGCCGCGTAATACGTTCCATAATTGCGGAAGCTCGGTAATACTTAACCGTTGCAGCATACTTTCCCATCTGGAAATTCCTGCCCGATCTCGTTCTGAGTTCAAACGCAACATTGAGAATGTTTCCCCCAGACGCCCGCAGCGCCGTTCGAAAGACATGCCGCCGCCTGGCCTTTTCCGTAATACCAAGATTCCCGCAAGCACCAGCGGCAGAGTCAGAACGGCAAGAATCAAACCAAAAACAACATCCAGCCCGCGTTTCCAAATAGAATCGGCAAAAGCTGCATTCGCTTGATGCAGTTGTAGAACCGGAAGTCCCCCGACATCGACAAGTTCCGGTTTTGACAGATACAACTCGTAAGGATGGGGAACAACACTAACCCTGATACCTTGTATCCGGCAACGAGCCGCCAAATTCATGACACCAGAATCCATACTAGGAAGCGCGACTATCACCTCGTCCACGCCGCGATTCCGCAGCAGATCGATAATTCCCAGAGTTGATATATTCAAGTAACCTTCAGAAGGTCCTTGTGGATGTAAATCCAGCCCCGCATCCTCAGAGCAGAGGAATCCGACGACCTGACAAAGCAACTCCGGATGTCGCCCAAATTTTGCGGCAATTTCACGCGCCACCGGTCCGCTGCCAACCACTATAACTCGGCGCACTGCCCACTCCAGATAGCGAGATCGCAAAAACGCATGTACTCCACGGCGAATGCAAACGCAACCGGCAAACAAAAGCGCACCGAAATAACCTAGGAGAAGCCGTGAGACATAAAAGCGGGCCAAATCATCAATGGCAAGAAGCAGTAGTATTAACGTGCCGATTCCGAGTATCAACTGCGATGCCACGGCCGGCATATACCATCCCATGCGGAAGCCGTCCAGCTTCATAGCTGAGAACAATCCAACCCACAGAGCACTCGCGACCAGAATGAACTGGAGGTACGTCAACCAAAAAGTATGGGTATGAGCGACCCCATGGCGCACTGTATAGCTCAAATACAATGCCACCGGCATCCATATAAGATCGGCCGCAAGTATCAAGTATCTAAGTCTCTTAGCTTTCACGAATATCCATCCAATCGGAACTCATACCATCGAACAAGCAGTCGCAAGCTTCATCTTGCAAAAGTTACCAGTTCTTGATTCTCACTTATATAACCATCGGGATGCGAACGTTTCCAATGCCACGCACTGCGAATAATGCTATGCAAGTCAGAATGTTTCGGGTTCCAGCCCAACTCCTCTTTGAGTTTGTCCGGGCTCGCACATAGAACGGGAGGATCGCCCGGGCGTCGCGGCCCTTTGCGCACATCGATCGAATGTCCTGTGACCTCTTCAACCGCTTGGCACACTTCGAGCACTGAATAACTGTGCCCCGTACCGATATTGTAAGCCTTCGCTCCCTCAGCAACTTGCAGAGCCAACAGATGAGCAGCAGCGATATCCTCGACGTGCACATAGTCGCGCATGCAGGTTCCGTCGGGTGTCGCGTAATTATCACCGTGTATGTGAAACTCGCCGCCTCGAGAAGCGGCCCTCAATAATAAAGGTATAACGTGAGTTTCAGGACGGTGATCCTCTCCTATCTCTGCAGTCGCGCCACAGGCATTGAAGTATCGAAAAGAAACGGCTGTCCAACCATAAGCGGAGACATACCAATCTAAAATCCGCTCAAACATGAGCTTGGTTTCACCATACGAATTGACTGGTTGCTTGGGATGAGACTCATGAATTGGGGTTTCCCGGGGAGCCCCGTATACGGCGGCCGAAGAAGAAAAGACAAATTTGCTTATACCGGCATTCCGCAATGTTTCTAAAAATATGATTCCCGCAGCCACATTATGCCGGAAAAAAAAACCAGGGTTGGACATCGACTCTGCAATCAGAGCTTTGGCTGCAAAGTGAAAAACAATATCAATGGGATTATCCCGTAGCAACGCCGCCATAGCCTCTTGATTCCCAATATCACAACGATGAAAAGTTGCACCTCTTGGGATCGCCGCGGCATGACCACTGGACAGATCATCTACTACCAACACCGAATGCCCTTGTCTTACGAGTTCGGCACAACAAACCGAACCCACGAAACCAGCCCCTCCAGAGACTAAAATTTTCAAGATCAATAAGCTCCTCGGCCGCGAATCACCCGGTAGGGCGTCAACAGCAGAATTTTCAGGTCCCAACCAAATCGCCAGCCAGCAATATAATCAATATCCATTTGGACGCGCTGCGCATAACTAACTTCCTGGCGGCCATATACCTGCCAATAACCTGTCAAGCCAGGCTTCACACTAAGCAGCAAATTCTTACCATCGCCATACTTCTCCAACTCCGGCTCCGTGATCATCCGTGGACCGACCAGACTCATCTCGCCGAACAACACATTGAACAACTGAGGCAACTCGTCAAGGCTATACTTGCGCAGAAATGATCCCAGCCTGGTGATTCGAGGATCGGATTTCAACTTGAAATTCTCTTCGAAAGCTAGGCGCATTTGCGAATCTAACTGTAAAACTCGATCTGCATCCTTCCGCATCGATCGGAATTTGTAGGCGTCAAACTCTCCATTGCATCCAACTACTCTGCGCCTGTAAATCAAGGGCATACCCTGATCCAACAGCAATGCGAGCGCTATAAACATCATCAAGGGACCAAGAAGTGTAATAAGCATCAAAGATCCAAACACATCTAAAATTCTCTTCATGATCTTGTCCCGAGTGGCAATGCAGGCAACATCGCGAGAACCGCGCACGGGCTCAACCTGCACCGCCTGACTGGTCAAGTTCATTATATTTGGCTCTCTATCGCTTCTAATCACTTTGCAGGACGGCCCCTGCAGCGACAGCCATGCCTACAGGCTGTTGAATCTTTTGGCAGATCCCTAGAAAAATCGCGTGACAAATACTTAAGTGAAAATCTTCAATGACCTGCATGTTATCGGAAGGAACGATCATGCAATAATCGCAAAGGTTTTTTAATTTCCCGCCCCTAAAACCAGTTAAACCAAGCGTAGTCCCACCCATTCCCCGTGCTGTCTCAAGCGCTCTCAAAACATTCGGCGAATTGCCGCTGCCACTGATCGCGATTGCGATATCACCAGGCACCATAAGATTTTTAATTTGCTCGGAAAAAATACTATCGTAGGATTTGTCGTTGGCCCACGCAGTCATTAAAGGAATGTTGTCGCAGAGGGATATAACTCGGAATAATTTCGTCTCATTACCACGTGGAATTCCTTTCCCCAGATCGCAGGCAAAATGTGAGGCTAACGCGGCGCTTCCGCCATTGCCAAAAAGATATACTGATCGAGCTTCTTCCCGAACTTGCACAAGTAAAGCAATAACCCGCTCAATTTCGGCATATGGCATCTTTTCGAGCACACTCTGATATGCGGCGAAATAGCCGCGCACGCTACCGGTAGTATATCCACGAGTTTCACTTGCTCGGTTCATTTCATGTTCCTCATTCGAAATTCTTTAGAATCTTAGTTATATCCTATGGTTATCGACTTTTGCTACTACGCCCCTAGTAGAACTTCGGTTCCAGCACAAGCTTGTGTATCCGCAGCCAGCCCTGTCAATAATTCCGTATAAATTGGCCCCCACTTTTGCAAAGAATAGCCTTCGATGATGGTTTGGCGCGCCCGCCGCGATATGGATCTTCGCAATTGAGTGTCTGACACGAGCCGTGACAAGGCAGCAAACCATTCATCTGGAGTTTGCGCAAGCAGGCCATTTTCACCATCGCGGATCAAGTCTGTAGTCACACCCACGGGTGAGGCAACCGCAACAGCCCCGGTCGCCATATATTGAATGGCCTTGAACGCACATTTGCCTCGCGTCCATTCAGTGTCGGGCATGGGCATTATGCCAATGTCCAAGCTATGAAGATCTTTGATTTCTGATGAGAGCACAAAAGGGAGCGATAAGCTTTCTGGAAGCTGAGGCTGGTATTCGGGACAACCAAAAAAACGATATTGAACCCGTCCGGAATATTTCTCGGATAAACGAGTGAGAGCCGATTCCACCATTGACAGGTATGGTGCAGTGGACGGGCTCCCCATCCATCCCACAACAACAGGCCGCACTCCTTCTTCATCTGGATCCACATCGCGATAGCGGTAATACTCACAATCCACGACTGTGGGGATTACGGTCACGTTCTCATTGAAACGCCGCGCATACTCACCTAGTATGCGGTTGCCGGCAATGATGCAAGCGCTGCGCTTCATAACCTCGTCCACACCCCGGCCATACTTAAAGCGGTACAAGAGTGGATGGCGAAAAGATGAAACATCGGGATGATTGGAATAGACGGCATCATCAAAACCGAATACAACTCGGCGATTTCTGCGCAAGACCGCCCTTTCCCACAACGGCATGAGAAACGGAAACACCTCACGATTGATTACGACAACCTCGTACTTTGAAGCTGCCGAAATCTGCACCGTCCGGCGAAGCGTACAAATCAGCATCTCATAGATTTTTCGAGGTAATTGCCCCTTCGTGCGCAGCAATTGAAATAAAATGGGACTGGAAAATGGGGCGATAACGCATTCATACCCGGCCCTTTCCAGATAAGGGCGAAACTGATACACGCGATAGCGACTGCCTGCGTCCAGCTCGGGATGCGCCACGAAAAATAAAATCTTCTTTTTTTTCACAATTCATCGCCCGGCGCTGGCAGTAATCTGATGATATGCCGCCAGACACTCGCGCATGGGCTCTCCACTCCAGCTAAATTTTTCTCTCCGACGCTGCTCCGCGTTTTTGCCCAATCGCATTCTTAATTCCGCATCCCGCAACAACAATTCCAACTTCTGGGCAAAACCAGCTTCATCCTCCGCCGGAGCGAGAATGCCGCTTTCCCCATCTACGATGTATTCCTTATTTTGTCCCACGGCCGACGTAATCACTGGCTTTCCCATCGCCATGTAATCGATGACCCGCAAAGAGCATTTTGAACGGTGGATAGGATTATCAGGATACGGAAACGCCGTGATGTCCGATGCCCAAATAGCTCGCACAAATTGATCGTAGGGCAACCGGGGCCAGAAATAAACGCGCACTTCGGGATGCTGGACGAAATATTCCTGAACTTTCGGCAGATCCGGTCCTTCCCCGACAAACAACAGCGCAGTATCGTTGCGTTGCGCTACGGGTGCGGCGATCCTGCAGAACAACATAATGTCGTCTCCAGGCTCAAAATGCCCGTTGTAGAAAATCACCTTCTGCCGCGGATCCAATCCCAGTTCGCGCTTAGTATCTTCCGGAGATTGCGCTCGCACCGCATCATGCGCCAGTGAATTTCCGGCCGACGCGCCACAATTGGGAACGTAGTAAACCCCTGAGGATGTCCCACGCACTTCCTGAACGCGATCTAGCAAAGATCGGCTGGCTACCGTTACAGCCGGAGAAGAACGCATCATGCTGCGTTCTTGGCGATCAATATATTCCTTGAGTATCCACGGATACGGCTTGATATCGTTAAATCCGCCCCAACCTTCCCAATCGTCGCAGTCCAACACAACATTATTCCACCCGCGCATGCGGAGATAGGCGCCGGCCGCACCCGCAAAACCTTTTGGTTTGTAGATATGGACCAAATCGCTGCCATTCGCGTCCAGCGCAGCTAGCAATCGGGCTAACAATGCGGGATAGCCAAGCCGTCCGGCGCCGGCTTTCAGCCCTCGAATGCGTACGCCTTCCTCTTCCCACTCCTTCCCAGACTCCGCCGGGTTGTCATACGGGGTCACCAAGATCGTGACCTGATGACCCAGTCGCACCAATTGCGCAGCAATTGGAAAGGCCCTTCCTTGAATCGTTCCCTTGGGTCGAAAACCAAATCCGCCCACAAATGTAATATTCATCTCGGACAGCAATCCCCTTAAATTCGATATTTTAAGAGCGAAATAACCCTGACATTGCCTTAAACCCGAACGAATCGTTTAAGTTGCGAGCGGCGGGGGCGGCTGCGCCACCATACTCTGAGGCATTTTCTTCCTAGGCGGGCCATAAATGCCCCGTGCAAAGTGCCATATGCCGACCGCAACGGCCACCGCGGATTCCTTATTTCTCACACTCTGCACGATCATTCGCGCTGTTTTTTTAGCCAGCGTAAACACCAAGGCAAATGGCTTTATCGGATAAGGAGCGTGGGTCGCGACCCAATTCAACTGATTTCGCGTGGACAGATATAGCGTGAAATACGATTCCTTGCCACACGTACGCGAAACCTTGTGCCATACATGCGACTGCGGCACAAAAACTCGCCGATAGCCCTGTTTGCGCGCCCGCTCACAAAAATCCGTATCTTCCCAGTATACGAAGAGCTTGTCATCGAGCAGGCCGATGTGGCGTAATACACTCGCCTTCACCAGAAAAGCGCACCCTGTAATGAAGCCGGTATCCGCCACTCTTGAAAACCGGTCGTTCGTGTCGAGTTCGTCCTTTCCAGCATGGTCACATGCACCGGCCACCAGATTCACATCCCCTCCTGCGTACCAAATCCGTTCCGGCTCAGAGAAATAGTAAATCTTGGGGCCAACTAATCCGATGCTGGGATCGCTTTCCGCCACCCGTACCAAGTGCGATAAAAAGGAACGGTCCACAACCGTGTCATTGTTGAGCAGCAGGACATAATCGGCCCCGCGCTGCAAAGCATCCTGCATTCCTAAATTGTTGCCGCCCGTGAACCCAAGATTGTTCTTACTCACGATCATTCGAACACCTGGAAATTCTCCAGCCAGGCGTTCACCGGAGCCATCGCTGGAACCATTGTCCACAACGATTACTTCGTAATTTGGATAATCAATCTGCTCCAGCGATTTAATGCAGTCGCTGGTATCGGCATAGCCGTTAAGATTCAGCAGAACGATGGATACTTTTGGTGGACGAAGGTCGGTAGACATTGGATGTTCGAAACTCATTTGCAAGCAGGTATGTCCGAAACAGATTCGTTCCCGTCGGCATAGGCCAAAGGAAGTGCATCCCTTCGCGTTGACGGCCTATTGAGCTTGACTGCGGTAATTTCAATCATGTCACCACAGCCAAACAGATCAGTCAGATTAGCCATCCACTGGCAAAGCAAACGCAAGGGATAACTATTCACGAAAAATCCCTGCATGGATTTCTTCTTCGTATTTCGGTTCAGCCATATCTGAAAACTACCCAGAATGCCAAAATAATCCGAGTTAAATTTTACTCTTTCCACGCGAAACCCGTGTTTGTCTAAGAGATGCGAGAGGGTCTTTACGGAATAACTAAACGTGTGGACTGGGGCACACAAATGCCACCAATACTCGCCGAACAATCGAGCATTGAAACTATTCACGTTTGGTACGCCCACCATGAATTTGCCTTCCGGTTTCAATATCCGGTGCACTGTATCCAAGGTTTCGTTGGGGCAGCTAATATGCTCCAAAGAATGATTCGCACGGACAAAATCGAATGACTGTTCATCAAAGCTTGCGTCTTCGAGCGTACCAGCGAATATTTGTAGCCCTTTTGAAATTCGGCCAAGCGCAGCTGCTTGCTCACTGATTTCCACGCCGAAGGTTTCCCAGCCCTGCGCACGCATGCCTTCCAGCCACCAACCGCTCCCACATCCAATATCCAAGACCCTACCAGGACTGGGAAAGCCCGGGTCTTTCGTCCCTATGTGATAGCCCAACACTTTCTTTGCGAACTGTCGCCATTTACTTACCTGAAACTTGTCCTGATAGGCGTAATAGTCAGCCGGGTACATGGCTGCCAACTCCTTGTCAGAATATGTAGGATTAAGAAATACGAGCGAGCATGCACCGCATCGAACAATGTGGAATTCCCCAGCAATTCCATACTGCCGATCTTTGGCGACAAACAATCGAGAGAACCGCGTCCCTCCGCATAAGGGACATATTTTAATATCTTGGGCCATCGGGTTGCCTTAAACTTCCGGAAGGAATTTAAACATCTCTCGTAATCTTGCGCGCGTACCGCATCACCGGTAGAACCATTTGGACTCTATCCCAATCATAAGAATCGAAGAACTTCAAGGGCAGTAGAATCAGCAAATAGAGGACGGCAAAGATTAAAGCTTGGGTGATCATTCCATACCACGAAAGATCGCTCGCTGGACGAATGAGAAATTCGAGAATGAGCAAACCCGCGGCACAAAGAATGGGTCCCGAATACGCCTCTTTTAATAAACGAATCGCCGACTCGTGAGTCGTACGGTGATAAAAGTAAAAAAAAAGGACGCTGGAAATGAATGATGAAAGCGCAGCTCCCACAACCGCCCCGTGAAATCCATAGCGGTAAATCAGTAGAATGCTCAACGGCGTACCAACTCCAATTCCAGTCATGGCCGCATAAACTCCCTGCCATAACTGCCCCTGTCCCATCAAAATCATCAACCCTGGACCGGTGGTCAGATTGATGAGGTTGACTATCAGCAAAGCGCTTAGAGGAATTGCGACCGCATCCAAACCTGGCCCTACCCAGAGATCGACGAATCGCTTCGAAATCACCACTCCGTAGAAAACAAGCGGGACTGCGCAGAATGCCAAATATTTATGAGAGCGGAAATAAAGCTCTTCCAGCTTGGAGCGCCGATCTTGTGCATCCAATTCCGATGCGGCAGGCAAGATCGGACTTAGAAGGAGGGCTGGAACACCCCTTATCTTGCTGGCAGTATCACTCGCGATGTCATACCAGCCCACGGGAATAACACCGACGAATAATGCTAACAACACCTTCTCAAGATGATTCTGAATTGCGCCGGCAGCCTGAACCAGGTAGACGCGCCAACTGAACGAAAATATTTTCTGGGCCTCAATCCTGTCCGCGTAGAACGGATTTAATTTAAATTCCGGAACCAGCTTTTTAATCAACCAGGAATAACAGGCCAGGGTTATTCCCGCCGACAGAATGCTGCCGTACAACAGTCCCCGCACTCCCCACCCCATGAGCAAAAACGTGCCGCCCAAAATCGCTGCGCATACGACATTAAATGCTGCCAACATGTTAGTCAGATCGAGGCGCTGCATGCCAGAAGTAACGGAAGCAGACGAAAAGGTCACGATGTTGATCCACAGTAAGATCAGCGAACAACGGAACAGCCACAACAGTTCAACCGGCGACTGCGCGCTGCCTCGAAACAGCAACTGCACAACTCTTGAAGAGAGCACCCATAAAGTGCCCGCCATCAAAGAGGCCAGCAGGCCGAAGACTGCCACTCCGGTATTTAGTAAACGGTTGAGCCGGGCAAAGTCGCCTTGTGCGTTATACTCAGCCACGTATTTGCTAAGGGTCCCTAGCAAGCCGAGATCTGCCAGGCTGGTAAGGCTGTTCATCGCGACAAACACCGCCCAAGTCCCGTAACCGCGGGAACCAATTGTCCGCAGGATCAGGGGCGTCAATATGAACGGAACGGGCGCTACAAGAACGGCCCTCAATCCTCCGAACGCAACGTTCCGGATCATCTTGCCGCTTAAGGGCGTTTTCTTCTGTTCCAGATCAAGCATTTGGTAGGGAAATCGGTTGGTTCAAAGAACCAGATGGCTGCCTTGCGGCCAGTCGGCGGGCGACTTCACTTATCCCCACAAGCAGCCAAACCAAATAGCTGGCGTGCGGCCCGAAAAAACCGGAGTCGTCGGAGAAGCCGCAAATTAGAGTGGTAGTCAGGGCAAACGCCAATGCCAGTCCGATTGGGCTGTACTCTGGGTTTTCCTTCAATCGCAAATTGGCGCGAATGCTCCCCACGAGTACTGCAAGAATACTTACCAAGCCAATGGCCCCGTACATGACAAGAATATAAAGGTAGGTCTGATGCGGAGAACTACCGGCGGGAGTCCACTCCGATACGACATGTGGATGATCCGTGTAGAGATACTCAAAATTACCAATGCCCACCCCAATGAATGGATGCGAAAACCAAGTTTGCACCGCGAACCACCAAACATCCAGCCGCGTGTAAGCATCCCAAGCCAGACTGTTCATACCAGTGCCAGTGATTTTATCCTGCATGAATTCACGGAATGGCCCAAATGCAAGAAGACTGGCGATCAACGCCGCCAGCCCACAACCAATTCCCAAAATTTTCCAACGCACCTGCTTATCAAGAAAGAGAAGGAAAAGAGCAACGGTAACAGCCAGTGTGAGCCACGCACCAAAAGTAAAAGTCAATACCAGACCCAGCAGAGTCATAATGGCAATCCAAAGCCACTGGGAGCGGAGGCGGCGCTTACCTTCGGTAAGCCATAGCAACACGCCAATAGGAATGCAAAGATTAAAATAATGCCCCATCTCCATTTCGGAAGTGAGTACTGAGATCATGCGATTTCGCCATTCCCAAAACGCATCGCGTCCATGCGCCAGAGCTGTATCCACTCGCGGGTTCACAATCCAAAACAGCGCCCCATAGTCCTGGATCGCAAATTGGTAAAGGCCATAGCAGACGACAAGCAGCGTCGACACCATCAAAACGCTGAAGATCTGCATGATTTGCTCACGCGTGTTAACCAGATTCAGTACGAGATAGCACAATCCAATATTTGAGCCGAGACGTACAGCCTCTTTCACTGTGAATGGAAGGTCGTGCGTGCGAAAAAAGGATGCTACGATTAGAATGCCGATCACCGCGAAATATTTGTTGTAGCGGCTAGTCCGTATGTGATCCCCTGACCTGCCAACCCCCAGAAGAAAAGGGACCCATAAGGCGACTTTCAACAATTCCGCTGCCACAGGCACTCCACCAACGGGAACGACAAAGTTAAAGGGGATAAGAAACACCATCACCAACAGCAGCTCATAGGGGCGCGTCAGAAAAAACACTGATGCCGGAATTGCAATCGCCAGAGCCAATGGAAGCGGCGTGTAGAAAAGAGAAGCCGCTAATGCTGCGCCCGCGGCTGCCAATCCCCCGGCCAGGACGCGATTGGCCAAACCGGGATACGCTGTGTTAGAGAACTCCATCGGTATAAATGCAGATTAGTAGATCAGCAACAATCCAAGAAAAGTTGGTGAATCAGGACCGAACCTACGCTGTTTCCCGCCGCCGGAGGAGGCGGTGACGAACTCGATCCCACTGATGCTTTATTTCCGTACCAACTTCAAGGGCCAGCTGCCGGCCGGATGAATTCGGATCGCCACTGTTCCACAGGGCCAATCCCGCCACCCAGGCCAGGCCGAGACACAGCGCAAAAAATGTCCCCAGAGGAATAATTATCGCGCGCGGAGGGAACGACGCGCGCTCCGGCCAATTGGCGGCATCCAGTACCTTGACGGTCGGAATTTCTTTCGCTTCCTGCACCTTCGCCATTTCATACTGCTTGGTCAATAGTTCGTAAACCGTTTCCTCGATCTTTGCCTGACGATACAGGTCCAGCCAGCGCACTCCGAGGAGCGGCAATTGCCGCAAAGACGGGTACAAATCTCCCGCTGCCTGCTCCTGATGCGCACCATCCGGCTCCTGGCCCGGGGTGGTTTTTGCCCCGCCAATCTTTGCTAACTGACTGCGTAGTTCGGAAACTCGAGCTTGCAGTGAGCGCACTCTCACGTTTTCTGGGGTGTAAATCTGCTGCAGTCCTTGTAATTCCGACTGCGCGGCGATCAATTGACCCTGCAACAGCGCCGCCGACTCGACCATAGCCTTGGCTTGGGATGGCAGATCCAGAACTGTATTGGCGCTTTCATATTGGCTCAAGGCAGTCGAATCCCTCTCCAAGTCCTGCTTCACGCCGACCAATCGTTGCTCCAGGAAAATTCTCTCGCGCCGGGCGGAAGACGTCGAGACCTGGGCCACCAGACGATCGAGCTCATCAACATACGCTTGCGCCATTTGTTGAGCACGTTGCTGGCTCCGGTCACTCACCTCGATCTCAATGACGCCGCTTTTCTTGTCCTCGGTAATTGTGGTTCGCTTGGTTAAATCCTTGCGCGCGGTTTCCCAGTACCGGTCCCAATACACTTTGCGCAAGTCGAACTGATTAATCATCGCGTCCTGCACGGTGCGGCTGTGCAGCATTTCTACAAACAGGGCCCCCGATGTTTTGAGCCCGAGCATGTCCCCGGCCAGTCCGCCTAGGCTGCCGCCCAGCGCGCCTGCTCCGCCCCCACCACTCGTAGAACTACTGCCCAGAGCGCTGCCAGCCATCGCGGCCAGCATTCCAGCTCCGCCCGATTGATCGGGCGGCATTAAACGCGTCGTAGAGCTGTAACGAGGCGGAAGCAAAATGGCCACGATAATTGCTGCGATCAAACCTCGAACCGTGACCCGGCCCAGGAAGCGTCTCTGTTCCCAAAACAACCAAAGCCAGCCAATCCCTTGAGGCCGAGTGGCCATAGGTGGGTCTTCAACTCTAGGATGGATCTCCATCTCATGAGGATTATCCACGACGGACTGTGTCGAAAGCTTCATATCACTTGGTTCAATAACGGCCGAAGATCTACTTATACGCTCCGCACCGCTTCACTGCGTAATCCGCCACCGTGGAGCAAACTGTAGTTGCACGGATGCGACTACATCCGACTGCTTCGCCTGATTCAATACAGGGAAGTACCATTGCTCATATTGTAATGACCCGGCAACGGATACGCTCTGCCCTAGCAGAATTTCTCCCCGAGCAGTATAGTCTGCGAGGCGTCCCCCACCGATAAACTTGGGGGATACAGTCTGTAACCGGTAGCTCACTTCTACTTTGTTCCGGCTGCTCAGCCAATATGTCAGCCAGCCTTCCCCGCCCCGCCCCGCGCGTCCGAAAGCGGAGCCCATCAACAATCCGTTATTCGTATATCCGTCAAGAAACCGTCGGATGTCGGCATATACAAATCCAGGATCAAATGCTTGATGGCGGGACTCATTGAATCCCTCCGCCCGCAGCTGCAACCGCGGTATTTTTGGAATTTGCGGCATGTATATGCCAGGGCTGACGCTGGCACGCGTCGAACCAATTGGAGAAACCTCATCGACAACCAGGGAATCCATGTAAAGGGTCACCCAGTTCCTCAGGCCAGGCATGCGATAGGTAAAGTCTGCCTGTGAAATACGCTTGCCCGGATTATTCGCCGCAGTCGAAGAGTGTGCATAAAAAGTACGGAAGAAATTGCCAAATGTCACCGGCAATCCCGGCCCGCCAAACATGGCGGTTAGGCCTAAACCAAACTCCAGATTCGGCGTGGGCTGGAAACTGATTTTCTCTCCGTGGATGAAAGGCTGCGGAATAATGTCCGGGCCAACCACGTTGGCATACCCCGGATAAGCTTGGCAGGTTGAAACGACACAGCTCTCCCAATGATGTCCGGATAACTGCCCAATAAAGAACTCCGTGCGGAAGGGCCCCAGAAATTTGAGTAAGCCGGGAATCTCGTGGGCCACGACATCATCCACTTTGAGCATGGGAAAAGGCGCTGCGTTGTCACTCATCAAGAACGAGCCGGACTCTCCGGGGCCGAGCCATGCACTTTGTTCCCCGAACGTAAATTGCACATTGTTGAGGTTGAGAGAAACCGTGCTGTTGATAAGCTTCACCTGATCAACTGAACCCGTTCCATTCGCCATCGGCGGACGTAAATCCGCCGATGCGACCGCAGCGAGCGTGGATGCTGAATAAGAAGGAGTGGCGGGAGCGTGTTGGTACTCTGCTTGGATATTAATGGCAAGTGGTCCCGCCTCTGCCTGTGCGGTGATCCCTGTAACATTGTTATACCCTGCAGAGTAAGGGCGCCCGTAATCATTCGTGATGGTCTGACCGAAATGATAACTGTCGCGTAACGGCGTCCCGGAGATTCCGGTAGAACGTGTGTAAATGGAGTCCACACTCGCTGCCACGTTCGCGGCCCCGCTCAATCGTTCACTTTCCACGGCAAACTCTTCCCGCAAAGTTGTATATATTTTCTCCGCGTCTCCCGCGTCGGAGTCATCCCCGGCAATTTGATCCTGCGCATCATCAAGCAAACGGGCGCACGCCATCCTTGTCCAGGGACGGATGCCAAGCATGTTCGATCGCACGTAGCCAAGCGCCGTCAAGCGTTCAAAAGCAGGATAGATCCAACTATCGAGCGGAACATAAGGCGAAGCCATGTAGTTGGGATTACGCGTGCCGCTTTCGCTTTTATCTTCAAACAAATTACCCCATGCGCTGCCACCGACTTCCGGATCATGGTGAGCTCGATAGACTTGTCGTCCGAAGTACCAGCCCAGTGCGCTGCCCACCACTACGTCGGCAGGAAAATGTTGCCGTGCCGTGACCCGCGTGACCGAGACCGCCGCGGCAGCTCCATACGCCGCAATCTGGCTTAACGTACTCGGATACTCATGCGCCATAACGCTGGCAATCGACCAGGCAATGGCCGAGTGCTCAGAGGGAAATGAAGCCCCTCCTGTAAAAAAATTTCCGTTGCCGTTGCCTTCCATGGGGCGCTGTCGCTGCGTGATCTCCTTGAATAGGTAGGCGACGCCAGTGCTATTGATGGCCGCTTCCCCGCTCAGCAGTCCAGCTTCCTTCATATGGTCGCTGTTGGTGATCTGACCGAGCAGGAACGCCCCTCCGCCGGCCCCAATTATTGCGTAGACGGTATAGTCGGAAATATTCAAACTGCGGTTCAACTGATCGGGCTTATTCGGAACCTGCTTCGACCACCACTGGTCGCTTGCGATGAAGCCGGCCGTCACTCCGACAAAAGGCACAACCCATTTGAGATCTTTGACATTGAAACGTGTCGGCGAGGTCCAGAACCGCGCTTGATCAGACGCAATATGTTTGAGAAACGGAGTCAACAATCGGTTTTGCGGATCTTCGCCTGGCGGCAAATCAAATTTATGCTGGGCGTCAGTGTCCTGGCCATCCTGATTGGCAGCGCCGGCAGATTGGCCGGTGGTCTTTGCCTCCGGCTGTGCAGAAGCCGATCGCGCCGATTGACTAACCGGCGACTGAGCCCAGAGCACATTCGTGATTCCCGCGCACAAGATGCAAAGCAATATTCCATCGCATACGCGAGAAAACCGTTTCCCCAATCGCATCCCTAGAAGCTCTTTGCATAGTATGCAGCGATAGTCACAGCCGACGCGATCTGTGCTGAAAGCGCGAGATTTTGGAAGGCATGGCTCACTGAATACACCTTTCGAGGAACTACGACCATATCTCCCGGTTGCAGGGATGCACTCGATACTCCGCTATGAAATAAGCCTCCTTGGCCACCCACGACCGAACCATCCGCACGAATCACAAAGATAGCTTTCTTCTCTGCTTCCGTGGTCGGCCCACCCGACTGTTTTAAATACCATCCCGCGTCTCGTCCGGGCTTATAGGCGATGCCAGTTGGGTTATATACAGCGCCATCCACCAACACCATGCTCGGCCGTTTCGGGACGTGAATGCTGTCACCAGCTCGCACTTGGATGTCGGCTGCCGTATTTTCCCAATGTTTTAAGTTATTGGAGATATGAATCACTAGGCGGCCCTGCGGTGGCGTATTCTGCAAATTTTCCAGCGTCGCCTGATATTGTTCTAGCACGGCTTGCCGCACCAGCTTATCTTCTCCAGTTTGTTCGGGCTGCAACTTTACATCAGCTTCCTGGCTTTGCACGCTGCGGATCAACGCCGCTTGATTCCGGGTCTCGAGGTCTTTCACCTCGCTGCGCTGGTAAAGCGACCCATAGGCATAAGCGTCCGACCGGAAGCCGCCTGCACGCCTGATGATTGAACTCAGCCGCTCTCCTTCTTGAATGCCATACGTTCCGGGATGTACAACCTCGCCAGTGATTTCGATCGTTGCGCCCAAGTCTTTCCAGCCTGGCAACTGGCGAATTGCCAGAACGTCGCCATCCCGCAGGCGTACATCGGCGTCAGCCACATTTGCCAATGCGTCGGAGATATGCACATCTACACGTTCGCTTACCATCTTCGTGCCTTGCTCCACGTCATAGCGCGTAAGATCAGCTTCTTGAATGAAAGCTCCGCGCTTGAACCCTCCAGCCAGCTTCACAAGAGTTGCCGCCGTCATGTTCTCGCCCAATGGATACTTACCAGGCCTGGCGACCTCACCTGAAATCGTGACAATCGGAGGATCGGTTTGCGCCAAGTTTTTGTGGACAAAAACTCTATCCTTCGGGCCCAAGGGAATATTCTGGGTTGCGTCCCCGGCAAGCGCTTTTTCAAGATCAACGCTGACGACCTCGATCTTATTGTCGGCCGTGCGACGGAAAACCTGGGCCTCATCCATCAACGCGTTGTGCGTCACGCCGCCAGCCAAAAAGACCGCATCGCGCAAAGTTGTAGTACCGTTTGTGACGTGATCGCCTGGATCGCGAACTTCGCCAGTCACCGTGACCACAGGCTGATCTTCAAAATCAAAGCGCCCGAAAACACGTACGGTATCGAATGGTTTTAAAACAATGTCATCGTCTTTGCCGGCCATTGCACTTTCGAGATTGAAAGCCAGTATCTCCGGTGCAAAGTCTGGTTCGCGCAATCGTATGACTTCGGCATGCGCTTGATAAGGCTCCGGCAAAAGGTCTTTATATGACTTGATCAAGTCAGTGACTCGCATTCCATCACGATAGGCAAATTTTCCAGGACGCGAAACATGACCGTCCAGGTAAACAGTCTTGTCGGGGAATGGAAGAATCGGAGAAATCTTGATTTTGTCTCCGTCCTGCACTTGAAAGCCATCCAACGCCGAGCGCGTCGAGGCCTCATTGTTTGTTTCCGGGATGTCAAGCCGGAGCATGGTCCGTGTCTCATGGGATTCCAGCCGCTCCACATCCACGTGGCGGAGGGTGCCTGAAGGCAATACGCCACCCGCCAATTCCAACGCTTGTGACAGGCTCTTTTCGCCGTGCAATTCATAAATGGCAGGCCGGCGCACCATGCCTTCAATCGTCACTTCACCACCCAGCGGAGGAACCTGAACCGTATCGCCGGCTTCCAACCGAATCATGTCGCCGCTCACACCGTGTAACAACAAATCATAGACATCCACTTCCTGTAGAAGCTTGTTGCCGCGATAATGCCGCAAAATTCTCAGTGAACCCTGGGAAGTGGGGCCGCCTGCGATATATAACGCGTTTAAGGGTGTGGAAAGAGAACTCACATCGTAAGCTCCCGGACGCTCGACGTCCCCAACCACATAAACGCGGACAGTGCGCAACCGCCCCAAGGAGACATCGGCATCCACATCGCGATACTGACTGCGCAGATTTGTCTGAACAATGCGCTGGACGTCACCCATGTTCTTTCCTGCAACTTCGACCGCCCCTACCTCCGGCAGCGCGACGCGCCCTTCACGATCCACCATCACTTTAATCTGCCGCGATACCGCTCCCGTCAATTGGACGGTCAGGCCATCGCCGGGCCCGACGACATAATCAGGCCCCACTGGTAAATCCATGGGGAGCTGGTTGAGATTGCCCGTCCCGTTCTCAAAAATATCTTCACCAAAACGCTGCAGCTTGGGAGATCGTTTTTGATATTGCGCATAAAGGTCATACAACGCTGGCACGTCGGCGTAAGGATTAGGCCGGTGCTGTAACTTGGGTTGCTCAGAGGGCTTTGGGTAATACAGTGGAGGCACAATTTGCATCCGATTTTCTAAGCTTGCCTGTTGCGGGAATTGGGATCCGTAGATACTTTGACCTTGTTGCCCCAAAAGCAAACCTAACGATGAAAAATCTGAGGTTCCTCCCGCGCCCATGCTCCCCAAACCGCTCATGCCGAGACTCGAGTCGCCGCTATCGGAACTCCGTCTTCCGAGAGTTGCCAAACCACCGGATCCTGTGCTGGTGCTCAGCAATCCCGGCAGGTCTTCGGCGGACAGCGTCGATCCACCCGTGGTTCCTTGCATGCTTTCGAATTCTTGCCGCTGCTCCATCTGTATAGCCTGCAACTGGCGGCGCTGATCGTAGTAGGGATTCTGTGGGGTGGCCGGAACTGGTGCGTATTGCGATGGCAGATTTTGTTGAGGCGCGTAAGGCGAAGCTGGGTATTGTGCGTTGGGATATTGCGGAGCCGACTGGGCGGCATTGGCATTCGCGCCATTCGTCTCTTCCGGAGGCGTCATATAAAAATAACAGTCCAAATCGTCATCGTGCTTCACCCAGTAAGCCTCTTCCTGGGAATGTTTTGGATCTGGATCCTGGGTTTGCTTGTCTCCGTTGGCACGCATGGAAGGAGGGCACAAAGGCGTGCGCACAAGTTCTGCTTGCGTAGGCTTGGCGCGTATATAACCCCGCTGCTCCATCTCACGAGTGGCCAATACCCTTACGCTGTCATCCTCGCGGACCATGGTGTAAAGGTTGTCGTCTGTCAACTCCGAGGCATCAAGAATTCTGCCTTGCTCAAAAGCTTTACGCACGACGGCTTTCTTGACTTCGAGCAAAAGCCCCGTTTCCCGACGCAAAATCGAGATAATGGTCTCTGGTGAAAGCGACACCAAACTCTCGGCTTCCTTCTCCGCGCGAGAATCTGGTGTTTGAACCGCAGTCTTGCGATCATAATAACCGGCTGGCTGGGTAGGAAGACTCTGGCTCCAAAGCATGCCCAGACTTAAAACAAACAGAACCAGCAATATCGGGGAAAGGAACCGACGGGAGTGGAATGGAGCTTTACTCATATCACCTCAGCCTTCAAATGACCACTGGCGAAATATCTTCCTAGAATGCGCAACGATCCAAAAAACGCGTTTTGCAGAGATTCCGCGTTTAAATCGCAGATTTATTTTAACGTACATTTTTATGCAGCTCCGCCCTCTCACTTCCAGGCATTCGTGAGTTAAGCCTTGCAAATACAACAAATAACAACCCGGGCCCAAAATTCAACTAACAACAACTAAACACTTACCGACAAGGAAAGTCTCGCACTAAAATCAATTAATGATGACGGGATACCATTGATTCTGCATGACTTGGAACACAACTGCGAATTACCCGTCCCAGATTTCCGAGCAAGTCTCGGATTTACACATGGGCAGGTTCAGGAACTGTCCCATGCATTTTCGGAACCCCATCCGGCCTCTTGTACTTTTGGACAAAAGAAACATCTCAGCCGATTCGAAAACGCATTGTGAATTGAATATTTTATGGTATCAGCGGGGTTACACGTCAGTAAAGCGATTCTATTGAAAACACGGCCAAATTTGATGCACACGCGTCGAAACTACCAAGCAAATTACGATAAAAAAACAGCAGGAGACGCCAAAGCTTAGCAAAGAGATTTGGCAGTTCACCGCCACACGGAAGGTTTCGTATTATTCTGTAATCATAAACCACGCGCCCGGGTGGCGAAACTGGCAGACGCACGGGACTTAAAATCCCGGGTCCTTAACAGGACGTACCGGTTCAATTCCGGTCCCGGGCACCAGGTTTCTGATTCTTCCCTCTTTCCGGCTGGGTCTCAATCCCTTACCGTTCCTCGCGCCGGCAATCTTGTCATTTCGAATACCCTTTGGGGCTGAGGAATCTGCTTTTTGCGAGCCAAGAAAGCAGCCTGTAATCCATCCTTCGTACATACATTTGCGTCCCATTTTGGGAAACGTACAGGAAGGCACTTTTCAGCCTCGTGGGGCTCTTGGGCGAAACAGGGGAGCTAACCTCGTACGCGAGGACGATCGTCGTTCTGAGGCCATCCTGAGCGCAGGAAACGCGTGTTTACGAGAGCTGCGAGACACGCTGACGCAGCTCCGAAAATCGCCTCCGACGAAGAATCAACAACTTCCACGAATCGTCAACGACTTAGGAATGTTTCATGGGAATGATCGCCCAGGTTAGCGCGCAAGAACGGCGCAAACCCTTCGGCTTCGCTCAGGGCAGGCTCTGGGCCACCCGTCCGCCTTAGCAGGAGCGACACGGATGGTGGGGCGGCGAAGATGCGCGCGAGATCCTTCGGCCCGCGGCGAAAAGCGCGGGCTCTCAGGGTGACAAGTTGAAGAGGATGGTTTAAGAAATGCCGCCGCGGCAAAGAGTTCTCAGGCTTAAAAACTACGGGATGGAGATTAGCAGCCCGCCACTCACGCCAAGCGAATGCTCATGGCCGGGGCCAAACTTGTAATCGTAAGCCTCGAGATACCACCCGAATTTATGCCGATGGGAGGGCCAGAACATGAAGTCGGGAGCGACTTCAATACCCGCGGAATTTGTCGTTCTGCCGTTTTCGTTTGCGTGAATCCACTCGGGGCCGACGCCGAGCATGAACTCGAATTTCGGAGATATGTTCCAAGGCTTC